>NZ_JACASJ010000089.1:0-8572 GCF_013391025.1 Enterobacter sp. SECR19-1250
CACAACCCGCTACGGGGGAGACTTACCCGAAATCTGATTTATTCAACAAAGCCCAAATCCGTTTGCATGTCAGCCAGCGTGACAACCTGCGTAAATCCATGCTGTCCGCCCTGACCGTCACGGTCGATACTGATCACGGTATCACTACCCACAACTTCCACCTTGACGTAGTCAAGTACGCCGCGGGAGGAGTAATCCAGCTCCAGTTTTCCTTCGTCTTCGAAGAAGGAGATAGAACCTTTGTAGTCAAGCAGTTCACTCATATCGAGCAGATCTGCATCACTGTCTTTCACCAGATTACCCACCTTAAAGCCGTGGATCGTGTCATGACCATTGCCACCGGTGCTGTCGTTGCTCAGACCTGCCAACACCTTGTACATCAGCGTATCGTTACCGCCGTTGACCAGGTAGAAGGCATCATTGCCACCACGTCCTTCAAACACGTTATTCGCGGAGTTATCCGTAAACGTATCTTGCTGGCTGGAACCTACGAGACCCTCGATGTTGAGGAGCTTATCGGTGCCGTTACCGGTTGCAGTGCCTGTCCACAGGTTCGCGTTGATCGCAGTGGTTGAACGGCTATAGTCAACAACGTCCATACCGGCAGTTTCGCTCCAGACAGGATTACCGCTCACAATCTGGTTCCAGCCGCCGCCACCGTTGTAGGTGTCGTTGCCTGCAGAACCGAAGAAGGTGTCGTTATAGCCCGTCCCGATGATCCCGTTGTTTCCGGAGGTGTTGTTCGCCGCATTGCTGCTTTCCGCCGTCAGTACGTAAGAGTCATGGGCTTTACCTGTTGTCAGGCCCCCCCAGCTCTCATTTACCGTACCGTTTGTGTAACCACCAATGCTACTCGTTGCGCCAACGTGATCCGCTTTACCATCGGTAATGCGCAGCATCTGCACGGAGTAAACTTCATTCGGATCCAGCCCGAAGAAGCTCACCAGACCCATACTGTTGCTGGAACCAGAGGACTGCGGGTTAATCAACTGGGTTGCCACAAGCTCGCCCGCTGAGTTGTATAACTTCACGGTGTTGCTGTAGAAGGTATTGATGCCGTTGCCGTCAACAATACGGATCTGCAGGCTCGTGCCGTCCGCCGCGATATTGGTGTTTTTCACCAGCATCGTGCGTCCCGCGTCGTCTCTTGCCACGACATCAGCATCTGCGCCAGAGCGGTACAGCACCAGGTCCATCGAACCGTCCCAGTCATAGTCGAGTGCGACGGCACCCGTCATGTTGTTGAACGTCGTGCTACCTGTCAGGCTGACTTTATTGGCGCCCCAGTTGTTACTACCGGTATTGGTATACAACATCGGCGAGCCAGTCACGCCAGAGCGTGGCACTTCGATGATGTCCATCTTACCGTCGTGGTTCCAGTCCACTGCCAGCGACGTGCCGCCATCAACGTTATCGCCAAACCACTGCGCCTGGCTGTCCGTTGCATTGAGCTTACCGGTACCATCGTTCAGATAGATACGGCTCTCGTCGCTGTTACTGCCCCCCTTCGAACCACGGCTCAGGAGCAGATCCAGCCAACCATCGTTGTTGTAATCCGCATAGGTCATGGAGATAGACAAGTTACCGTAGTCTTCATGGCCATCGTCACGGAACACGTTCGCGTAGTAGCCAACTTCACCGAAGTTGGTGTTCGACGTCCCGGTAGTCTGGTTATACAAGATACCCAGACCGCGGGAGTTGTTGCCGACGAGGTTGCCAGCGCCGTTGTAGTCGATATGTGCCGTAATATCTACGGTACCGTTGTTATCGATATCCACAGCCCCGACTTCGTGCAGCACACTCAGCGACGTTGGCAATGCCCCGCCAGGATGTCCGTCAGAGAAGCCGGAGTTGTCCTCGTAACTCAGCGTGCCCTGCGTATTTTTGATGAACGAAATGGAGTCTGCTTCGGAGTCACCCAGCACAAAGTCCAGATAGCCATCACCTTCACGGTCATAGGAAATCACGCCGCCGAGGTGGTTCAGGGTGCCCTGATCCAGCGCCTTCGCGGAGTAACTACCGTCCGCGTTCTGCAGCCAGTAGGCGGTACGACCCGCGTTGCTATAACTACTGATCTGAGACATGACGTCGGCATAGCCATCGCGGTTAATGTCCGCAAAGGCTGCGGAGTTAACATAACGGCTGTATGACGTGCTATCTACGTTGTAACCCGCACCGTTGTCGGTTGACGGCTGGGCAAGGTACGTTGAATCGTAGTCTTCACGCGTGACGGAGTCATAGACACGTCCGGCGTTAGCGGTCGATGTACCAGAAGTGCCACGAGCACTCTGGAAGAATGACCACAAACCATCCTGACTGATGGTCACCGCAGCGGCGTTCAGACCGCGGCTATCCGCATCGGTCGTTCCCCCCCAGGTTTGTTCAATCAGCGTACTGCCGCCACCTTCGGTGACACCTGTACTGGTGCTGGCGCTCATGCTTGAGCGGTTACCCGCTTCATCCCAGACCACAAAGGCCATGTTATGTGCGCCAGAAGGCAGTGACGTATTCAGACTCCAGGAGCCGTCAGCGTTAGCCTTCACGAAGCCAATGACTTGATCCAGACCTTCCTGATATGTCCCGTTGTTGTTGACGTCACTCACCAGCGAGACAATCGCCCCCGCTTCAACACGACCGTATTGACCACTGGAGAAGGTGAACGAATCTCCTGTTGTGGTGTGCTGCGGCACATCTGGCGCCCCGGTAATACCGTTCGGAGAATCCAGATCGATAACCACGTTGTAGCTATCCGCAAACTTCGTGTTTGTACCTGGGTTGCCCGCAACGTCAATGACCTGCAGCTTGAAGCTGTGAGTGGTGCTTGCTGTCGCTGCCGGCAGTACATAGCTCCAGCTCTGGCCGTTAAGTGCCAGCGTTTGCCAGGTTTTGCCGTTATCCAGGGAGATCTGCAGATGCTCACCCGCCTGTAGCGCCGCGCTCAGGTTACCGCTGATGGTCACCGTACGGTCACGGGTGACCATATCGCTGTTGGTTGCTGTCGCAGCATGGCTGAAGTGATCACCGGTCGTCAGGCCATGGCTGGTATCGGTGGTGACTTTGGTGGTCGTAGACAGACCATTCATGTCACTGCCGCCTGTTGTCACCTGCAGCGCCTGAGAATCAGTGCTACCAACGTTACCGGCGTTATCCACCACGCGAGCCTGAATGGTGTAAGCACCATCATTCAGCGGCGTGTTCTGCATATCCACAGTCCAGGATGTACTGGTCACCGTTGAGGCACGCGTCCAGGTTGCACCGTTGTCGAGGCTAATCTCAACCCATTCGTCCGCCTGCAGGGCTTTCGTCAGCTGACCGTTAATCAACAGCGTGTTATCGCTGGTGATGAAGTCAGTATCTGATGCCCCCCGGTCTTCTGAAATAGAGCTGATATTGATAACCGCGTCAGACACGGTGGTATCGACAACAATCGTCCAGGTGTTGCTCGGCGTACTGATGTTGCCAGCCGCATCCGTGGAGGTTGCCACCAGATTCCAGGTGCCTTCAGTCAGCTTGTTCGCGTCAGTGATCTGCAGCGTCCACAGGCCCGTCGTGCTATCGGCAACGGCGGTACCAAGCAGAATACGCGTGGTCGCATCCACCTGATGGTACACATTGACCGTGCTTCCCTTCTCCGCCGTACCGGTGATTTCCGGCGTGGTGTCGTTGGTAGGCTTGCCGTGAGCAACGGAACCTTGAACAGGGTTCACATCATCCAGCACGTTTGTGATAACCGGCGCAACAGGCGCAACCGTGTCCACCACCAGATCGAAGTCAATCGGGGTGAGCGGGTTATTTGACGGATCGGTCCCGGTAATACGCAGCGTATGCGCGCCATCACTCAGGCTGCTCAGCGGCGTGAATTCCCAGTCACCGTTGGCATCTGCTTTCACCGTGCCAAGCTGAACGCCACCGACGTCAGTGATGATAATGGTGCTGCCTGCCGTCGCCTTACCAACCAGCTGTACCTGGCTGTCGTTGGTGACTTCACCCTCGCGAAGCACGCGTGAGCCGCCCGTTTCCTGGACATCATCCACCACCTGCAGCAGTTGCAGATAGCTTGCGCCCGTGGAGACGTTAACGGTGATATCGTCAACGATCGCGCTCGCGTTACCCGCCGGATCCGTTACCTGGGTCGCAAACTGGTGTTCACCATCTGCTAATGGCGTGGTTGGCGTGTACTGCCAGCTACCATCAGTGTTAGTCACAACAACTGAACCAATCGCCTGGCCGTTATCGTAGATAGTGACCGTGCTACCCTGCTCTGCTTTACCCGTGAAGGTCGGTTTGTTGTCGTCAGTGGTCATACCGTCGGTTAACTGACCTTTCCAGGCCCCCTGATCGTCAGCCACCTGTAAACCGGAAACCGGATTTGGTGCTGTTGAGTCAATAGTGAGGGTGAACGAACCACTACGATCGCTCTCCTGACCCGCGCTGTTGGTATTGGTCACCGTAAAGATATAGTTACCATCAGCCAGCGCTGGTGATGGCGTAAAGCTCCAGGTGCCATCGCTGTTCAGCGTTGTTTTACCCACAACCTGACTACCGTTGTAGATGGTGATGGTATCGCCTGCAACACCATCCGCAGTCCCTTTCAGGGTCGGCGTGTCATCTTTGGTCAACGCATTGTCGGCCAGATTGATAACGGTTGTGCCAGTATCATCCAGGACGTTAACAATCGCTGGCGCATTCGGGGTGTCAGACATAATGACGTCATAGCTGTCAGCCGGTTTCGCCACGTTGCCAACACTATCGGTTTCCGTCACGGTCAGTTTGTTGATTGAATCACCGTAAAGAGACTCAGATGGCGTCAGTTCCCATTTGCCATTCTGATCCACTTTGGTCGTGCCCAACACTTTCGTGTTGCCGTCTTTGTCGGTGGTATAGACGGTAATGACGTTGCCCGTTTCAGCACCAGAGCCACGGATCACCGGACGTGAGTCATCCAGTACCCCGCCATCTGCAACAATACCCTGAACGTTACCCACGTTATCCGTTACGGAATCAATGGTCACTTTGCTCGCATCCGGCGCGGTGTAGTCGGTAGTCAGAATAAAGTCCGCAGACTTGTCACTGACGTTGCCGGCTTCATCCGTGGCCGTCACGTAGAAGGTGTTTTTGCCTTCCGGTAACTTGCTGCCCGGTTTGAAGTTCCATGCACCGTTGCTGTTCGCGGTGACTGAACCCAGCAGGGTGCCGTCAACGGTGTAAATATTGACGGTGCTACCCGCTTCAGCCGTACCGTGCAGGATTGGCTGCGGATCGTCAGTGACATCGTTGCTGTTCAGATCGTCCTTGATCGTTCCCACCTGATCTTCCGCGTAATCGATACTCGGACGGTTCGGTGCTTTACTGTCAATTTCGAAGCTGAAGGTGCTGGAGGTATCCTCGTTACCCGTCAGATCTTTCGCGATTGCCGTAATGTTGTGTACACCATCGCCCAGATCGCTGGTAGGCGTAAATACCCAGTTGCCACTGGCATCGGCCTTGACGCTGCCCAACACCACGTTGCCATCCATGATGGTGACAGTGCTGCCTGCTTTCGCCTTACCGATGATTTCCGGACGCGCGTCGTCAGTGACGTCGTTCGCCTTCAGTTCACCCGTGACGCTGCCTTTATCATCCATTACGCGGACGATGGTGACCGGAACGCTGGAGGTATCAAGCGTGACGGTGACACCGGCATTTTCAGCCCCCAGGTTGCCTGCTGAATCTTCAGCACGCGCGGTGAAGGTGTATTCTCCATCCGCCAGAGAACCGGTGGTGTAAGTCCAGTTACCGTTCGCGTCTGCAACCGCAGTACCGTTTTCCTGGCCGTTCACATAGATGTGAACAACGCTGCCTGGCTCTGCTTTACCGCTGATCGTCGGTGTCGCATCGTCAGTGGTATCGCCATTGGACAATGTACCGGTCTTCGGACCTTCGTTATCGCTCACGATAAAGCCAGTGACCTCACCCGGCGCGCTGGTATCTACCGTGATTGGGAAGCCGCCAGTCTGCGGGCTTACCTGACCAATGTCGTTAATCGCTTCCGCGACAAACGTATGAACGCCGTCCGCCAGTTTCGGCGTATTGAAGCTCCATTTGCCCTGGGCATCGGCCTTGGTTTCACCCAGCAGGGTGGTACCGTTCGGGCCGCCATAAATGCGAACCGTGACACCGGCTTCAGCCGTACCCGTCAACAACAAGGTGTTGTCGTTGGTTGTCGCATCCTTTTGTAATGGCCCGGTATGCGGCGCAACATCATCTTCCACACTGCTCAGGGTCGGTGGCAGCGGCTGACCGCCAGCATCGATCTGAATAATGTATTCCGGTGATGCCGCCGTGGTGTTACCCACGCTATCGGTCTCTTTCACCGTCAGGTTGTACGTCCCGTCAGGCAGGGCTTTCGTAACCTGAAGTTCCCAGGTGCCGTCAGCCTGTACTTTCGCGGTGCCGATCACCTTGTCGCCGTTATAGACGGTGATGGTGTTGCCCGGCTCTGCGCCCGTACCCTTGATCAACGGCGTGTTATCGTCCGTCTTACCACCCGAAGCAATCGATCCGGTCACGGAACCAAAATCATCCACCACATCGGTAATGCTCACTTTGCTCGCATCCGGGGCGGTGTAGTCCAGGGTCAGGACAAAGTCGTCTGACGCAGAACTGGTGTTGCCCGCCTTGTCGGTGGCCGTCACGTGGAAGCGGTGCTCGCCTTCCGGCAGTTTCGCCACCGGCGAGAAGCTCCAGGTGCCGTCGGCTTTCGCCGTCACTTCGCCCAGCAGGCCGTTCTGATCGTAGATCTTCACGGTGCTGCCCGCTTCCGCCTTACCGCTCAGGGTCGGGGTCGGATCGTCGGTGGTGCCGCCGTTCGCCAGGTTACCCTGCACGCTGCCCACGTCGTCCAGCGCCGCGTCGATGGTCGGTTTCACCGGCGCATCGGTGTCGATGGTCACGGTCCAGCTGCTGCTGCTCGACTCATTGCCCATCGGGTCCTTCGCCGTGGCGGTGAAGGTGTGGTCGCCCCGGCCCAGGTCCACGCTCGGCGTGAAGCTCCAGGTGCCGTCCGCGCCGGCGGTGGTGGTGCCCAGCACGTTGCTGCCGTCCATGATGGTCACGGTGCTGCCCGCCTTCGCCGTGCCGCTGATTTGCGGACGGGTGTCGTCGGTGAGCGCGCCCTGCGACAGGCTGCCGGTCACGCTGCCGGTGTCATCGGTCACGGCGGTGATTTCCACCTTACCCGGGACCACGTCAACGGTGATGACCACGTGCGAGCCTTCCGGCCCGGTGTTGCCCGACGGATCGGTGACGGTGGTGGTCAGGTCGTGTGCGCCGTTCGCCAGCGGCTGGTCCGGGGTGTAGCTCCAGGTGCCGTCCGGGTTCACCTTCGCGGTGCCGATGACCTGGCCGTTGTCGATGATGTTCACCGTGCTGCCCGGCTCGGCCTTACCGCTCAGGGTCGGGGTGTTGTCATCGGTGGTGTCGCCGCTCACGACCGGGCCCTGGTAGGCGCCGACGTTGTCGGTGACCAGCAGGTCAGAGGCCGCGTCCGGGGCTTTTGTATCGATAACGATACCGAAGCCGCCGGTTGGCTCACTGGTGCGGCCCACGCCGTCGGTGACGGTGGCGGTGAAGTTATGGCTGCCGTCTGCCAGCGCCGTATCCGGCGTGAAGCTCCAGCTGCCGTTGCCGGCCACGGAGGTGGTGCCAATCAGACGACCGTTGTCGTAGATACTGATGGTGCCGCCCGCCACGCCGCTGCTGCCGCTCAGGGTCGGGGTGGTGTCGTTGGTGACGTCGCCCTTCTGCAGGTAGTCCGCATGCGGGGCCACGTCGTCATAGACGGTGTCCAGCGTCGGTGCCTGCGGCGGTACGGTAGCCACGTTGATGATGTACTCGCCGGACGGACCGGAGACATTGCCCACGCCGTCGGTCTCTTTCGCCGTCAGGGTGTACTTCCCGTCCGGCAGCGGCGTGGTCGGTTCGAGAGACCAGGTGCCGTCAGCCTGCACTTTCGCGGTGCCAATCACCTTGTCGCCGTTGTACACGGTGATGGTGTTGCCCGGCTCCGCACCGGTACCCTTGATCAGCGGACGGTTGTCGTCGGTTTCCCCGCCGGAGGCAATGACGCCTGCGGTGTTCACGTCGTCATAGACTTCGGTGATCGCCACTTTGCTGGCGTCAGGCGCGGTGTAGTCGGTGATCAGTACAAAATCATCTGATTCCGGACCGGTGTTGCCGGCCTTATCGGTTGCGGTAGTGGTGATATGGTGCTCACCCTCTGGCAGCGCGGTGGTTGGCGTAAATTGCCAGCCGCCATTTTCGTCCACCATGGTAGAACCAATCAGCTCCCCGTTATCATAGATATCGACACGGCTGCCCGGCTCTGCGGAACCTTTAAAGGTTGGGTTCGCATCATCGGTGGTGCTACCGCTGCTCAGATCGCCACGGCTGGAGCCGACGTCATCAGTCGCAACACCAATAACCGGTTTTTCCGGTGCCACGGTATCGACAGAGATATCAAAGGACGGAGAGGTCACGTCGTTTCCGGCCGGGTCTTTGGAAATCACGGTCAGGCTGTGATCGCCATCGGCCA
>NZ_JACASJ010000089.1:8671-21104 GCF_013391025.1 Enterobacter sp. SECR19-1250
TTGTCGCCCACGTTATCATTGATAACGATATTTTCTGCCGGAGACGGTGCCGCAGTATCGATCACGATCGGGAAGCTGCCGCTGGTGCGCGCGTTGCCCGCTGCGTCAGTCGCCGTGACGGTGAAGGTGTGCTTGCCATCCGCCAGCGCAGTATCCGGGGTAAACGCCCACTTCCCGTTGCTGTCCGCCGTGACGGTACCAATCACTTTCCCGTTGTCGAGGATAGACACAACGTCGCCCGGTGCAGCGCTGCCGCTCAGGGTTGGGGTGGTGTCGTTGGTGGATTCGCCTTTCTGCATTGGACCGACGTGCGGCTCGGCGTTGTCCACAACGCTGTTGATGGACGGTGCAGTACTCACCGGGATCAGCAGATTGATATCGTAAGACGGCGCTTCACCGGCAACGCGGTTGCCCGCCGGGTCCTGCGTCTCCAGGGTCAGCTTGTTCAGGCCTTCCGTCAGTGGGGTTTCTGGTGTCAGGCTCCAGGTGCCATCACTGCCTACCACCGCTGTACCAATCAGGTGTTTGCCGGAAGAGTCGGTGGTGTAGACAAAGACGGTGTTCCCGGCTTCACCGATACCACTGATGAGCGGTTTGCTGTCATCGGTGATGTCACCGCTGGCTACATTGCCCTGACGATCGCCTACGTCATCCGCGACGGCGGTAATATTCAGAACATTTGCTGAAGCATCAGGCGCGGTAGTGTCAACTTCAAACTCCAGCGCTTCCGAGGGGTCGCTGGTATTGCCCGCCTTATCCGTCTGCGTAACGGTGATGCTGTGATCGCCTTCACCCAGCGGTTTCTCTGGTTTCAGCGTCCAGTTGCCTTTATCGTCAATAACGGTTGTGCCAAGCACCTCGTCACCATCATAAATGGTCACGGTGTCGCCCGGTTCGCCTTTACCGCTGAATACCGGACGGGTTTCATCCGTGACGTCACCACCTTTCAGCTGGCCCGTAATCGGCCCGGTATTATCCTGGGCATCGGCCATATCCGGTTTGGCTGGCGGCGTGGTATCCACAATAATCTGAATCGGATCGGAAGGATCGCCTTCATTGCCGAGCGGATCTTCCTCAACGACCACGACATTATGTTCACCCTCGGCAAGTTCATCCTTAGGTGTAAATGACCATTTACCTTCGTCGTCGACGATAACCGAGCCGATCTCTTTATCATTGTCTTTGATAATGATGGTATTGCCCGGTGTTCCCTCTCCACTGAAAGAAGGCTGACTGTCATCCGTCACATCGCCCGGTTTGAGCGGACCGGTTACCGGACCGGTATTGTCAATCACCTCAGGCGTTTCTGCTTTTCCCGGAGGTTCAGTCAATACAATAAAATCACGCTCATCCGACGGTTCGCTGACGTTACCCGCTTTATCCGTCTGGCTGACCGTGATGCTGTGGCTACCGTCAGTGAGGTTTTCGGACGGTTTGAAATACCAACGGCCATCCTCGTTAACGGTGGTTTCGCCGATCTTTTTACCGTTATCGTAAATCGCGATCGTTGCGCCAGCTTCACCGGTGCCGCTCATTTCTGGTTGTGGATCGTCGGTGTAAGCATCATCATGAATTTCACCGGTGGTTTTACCCACTTTGTCCATGATGTGTTCAATCGTCGGCGCTTTTGGCGCAACCGTATCAACGACGATGACAATCGGGTCTGATGGAGGACTCGCGTTGCCGTCAGGATCTTTTTCCACGACGGTCAGCTCGTGCTCGCCTTCGCCCAGTGGCTTATCAGGCGTATAGCTCCACTCGCCTTCATCATCAACGATAACGGAGCCAATCTCTTTGTCGTTATCGTAGATATGGATGGTGTCACCAGGCTTACCTTTACCAGTCAGCGTCGGCGTTGAGTCATCGGTCGTATCACCTGATTTTAACGGGCCTTTGATTGAGCCTTCATCATCCATTGTGGTGCCGATGCTCGGCTTATCAGGCGTGGAGTGGTTATCGCCGTCGTCCTTGTCCATCTCAGACAGCGCGAAAGCAGCCCCTACACCCGCCGCCGCAAGTGCAAACCATCCCAGCATGCCAAACAGCATGTCGTTGTCGTCATCCGGGGCCGTCAGAAGAGGCCCACCCGCGCCTAACGGTTCTCCGCCTAACGCCACAGGAGACATGCTGCCGTCAGCCATCAGATAGCCGGTGTCGTAGCTTTCGCCCGACAGAGGAACATAGGCGTAGAGTAATCCATCTTCCGCCATGCCCATCAGCACCGGGTTGTTAGGATCACCATTGAAGTAATCTTCAATAATTATGCTTGGCTGTGTATCGCCTTCCTGGATAATGTGCAGCGCCTTGTCTACGCGCTGCAGCGTAATATTTTCTGGAGCGAAGTCGTCGTTAATATTCTTCAATAAATATTTATTGCCGGGGATAAGTTTTACCTTAACCGTCCGGCCTGCATCTGCGGTCAACAACCGAGTTTTTCCGTCTCCGTTATTGACCGCTAAAATGACTTTATTGTCCGTCATACTTAAAGTCCTTGGTGAATTTCACTCACTAAATTGTGGATATATAAACTTTTTTGTTGATACACCCTGAACTACCTTACGTTGAAACCTTTCTGAGATAATTCATGTCCACAGGGTTCATCGACATGATGCTTAAAACTATCATGTCTGACCTCTTTATATGGGTAGGAAAAAACCACGCAACGGTCTACGCCGCATTAGGAATAGTTGACATCAAAAAGCTATTAATGAGTGAACAAGGAAGGAGGAGGAAAAGAATAATTAGCGGTTAAGAACTTACACGAAAAGAATAATAAATCAAATTGATTATTTTAATAAAAATAACAGAATGAGATTTTTAATTAAAAATCAATTAAACAGGAACTCAGCCGTTCACCGCGTGACGACAGCAGCGGGCCGGGTAGACGAGAGAAATTCAGGATTGAGGAAACGCAGAAATGAAAAAGGCCCACGTTATAAATAACGTGGGCCTGAATAGTGGCGGAACGGACGGGACTCGAACCCGCGACCCCCTGCGTGACAGGCAGGTATTCTAACCGACTGAACTACCGCTCCGCTGTGTTCCCTTTGGAACGAGGCGCATATTACGGTTTGCCTCTGAACTCGTCAACGCTTTTTCTCACGTTTTAAATCGTTTGCTGCAAAAATCACCCGAACGGTGATTTTACAGGCATTCTGGCATGCCTTACGCACGCCACATACAGCTTCCGCCCTTCTTCTGGACCAGATCCAGACGAGATTCGTGGTTGAGAAGCTCTTCATCACTCGCTAAAACAACCCGCAAGCGGCTGGCCTGGCGAACAACACGCTGAATTCCCGCTTCGCCCTGCGTCTGCTGAGATTCATTCTCCATGCTGAACTTCATTGACGTTTGACCGCCGGTCATCGCCAGATAGACATCCGCCAGGATCTGGGCATCGAGCAATGCCCCGTGCAGCGTTCGCTTGGTGTTGTCTATTTCATAACGTGAACAGAGCGCATCGAGGCTGTTACGCTTGCCGGGGAACATCTTCCTGGCCAGCGCCAGGCTGTCAGTGACCTTGCAGAAGGTGTTCGTTTTGGGGATATCGCGCTGGAGCTTACTAAACTCGTAGTCCATAAAGCCGATATCGAACGAGGCGTTGTGAATGACGAGCTCTGCGCCTTTAATGTAGTCCAGAAATTCGTCCGCCACCTCCGCGAAGGTCGGTTTATCCAGCAAGAACTCATCGGCAATACCATGAACGCCGAACGCTTCGGGATCCACCAGCCGATCGGGTTTGAGATAGACGTGGAAGTTGTTCCCCGTCAGACGACGGTTCACCACTTCAACAGCACCGATCTCAATGATCTTGTGCCCTTCGTAGTGCGTGCCGATCTGGTTCATACCGGTGGTTTCGGTATCAAGAACAATCTGGCGAGTAATTGCAGTGCTCATAGCGGTCATTTATGTCAGACTTATCGTTTAACTGAACGTTTCAAATACAGGAAGTCTACCAGAGATGCGTAAACAGGTAGAAATTTTCACCGATGGATCTTGTCTCGGTAACCCAGGGCCTGGCGGCTATGGCGCGATTATGCGCTATCGTCAGCACGAAAAAACTTTTAGTGAAGGGTATTTCCTGACCACCAACAACCGCATGGAGTTGATGGCGGCCATCGTGGCGCTGGAAGCCTTAAAAGAACATTGTGACGTGGTGCTCAGTACCGACAGCCAGTACGTGCGCCAGGGGATCACCCAGTGGATCCACAACTGGAAAAAACGCGGCTGGAAGACGGCAGATAAGAAGCACGTCAAGAATGTCGATCTCTGGAAACGGCTGGATGCGGCGCTGGGCCAGCATAATATTAAGTGGGAATGGGTAAAAGGCCATGCCGGCCACCCGGAAAACGAGCGCTGCGATGAACTGGCGCGGACGGCGGCCGCTAACCCGGCACATGAGGACGCGGGCTATCAGCCTGAATCCTGATTACGGTTTTCTGTACTGCCGCGTGGCCCCCACGGTCTGGCGGATCGGCGTTTTGGTTTTGCTCTGCTTCATCGGGTTAAGCGTCAGGGGAATGGTTCGCTTACGCGCAACGATAAACTGCATGCAGCCTAATGCGGGCAAATGGGTACTCAGCAAAACGCCCCCTTTTCTGGCCCAGGGCAGTACCTGAAATCCGCCGTAGCTGAGCACTTCAAAATTCAGCAGCGAAAGCCAGTCCAGCTGGCGCATCATGGTGAACATCCGGCTGTTATAAGGAGGAGTGCGGCGTAATACGGGCACCAGCTTGCGTAGCCCCATCAGGCTCAGCGGATTAAACCCGCTTATCACCAGCCAGCCGTCATCTATCAGCACGCGATCGGCTTCACGCAGCATGCGATGAGGATCGCTGCACCAGGGTATCGTATGCGCCAGCAGGCACGCATCAACCGACTTTTCCGCAAACGGCAGATGTAAAGGGTCTGCCTTCACCTGAACGGGCGATCCGCCGAGAGAGACATGGACCTGATGTGAGATAGCGCAGCTTTCGGTATTGATTTCCGCGCTGAGATTGCCAATCTTAAGCAGGTGAAAGCCATACATTTTCGCGAGCCAGGGCTTAAGCTGTAGTTCTAACGCCTCGCGATAGTATTCACCCCAGGGCCATTCCGCCCAACGTTCCGGTGCTGCGACAGTCTGAGGTATCCTTGCCGGTTTCATCAAAACACCCGCCACGCTATAAGAGGTAATGTATGAATCTTATCAGTATTCCTGCCTTTGAGGACAATTACATCTGGGTTTTAGTCGATGACGCGCGTCGATGCGTCATTGTCGACCCCGGAGAGGCCGCCCCGGTTCTGCAGGCAATAAAAGAGAACGGCTGGCAGCCTGAAGCCATCCTCCTGACCCACCATCACCACGATCATACCGGCGGTGTGCCTGAGCTGCGCGCCCGGTTCCCGCATCTGGTGGTTTACGGACCGGCAGAGGCACAAGATAAGGGAATCACGCAAGTAGTCGAAGAAGGCAAAAATATCCTCATACGTGAGTGGGAGTTTTCCGTATTTGCTACACCAGGTCACACTTTGGGACATCTGTGTTTCTACAGCAAACCTTATCTGTTTTGTGGCGATACGCTGTTTTCTGGCGGCTGTGGCAGACTGTTTGAAGGCACGCCAGCCCAGATGTACCAATCTTTACAAAAAATTAATGCCCTGCCTGACGATACTGTAATTTGTTGCGCGCATGAGTATACATTAGGAAATATGAAGTTTTCTGCCAGCATTTTACCTGAGGATCGTGCGATTCAGGATTACTATCTGAAAGTGAAGGAGTTACGTGCAAAAAACCAAAAAACACTACCCGTAATTCTGAAAAACGAGCGTAAAATTAATTTATTTCTTAGAACAGATGACATTGATTTAATTAATAAAATTAACCAAGAAACAAAATTGCAACAACCAGAACAGCGATTTGCATGGTTAAGGTCAAAGAAAGATAACTTCAGATAATTGCGGGTTGCCTTTTCAAAATTTCGCCGTTATCATCGCTCGTCTTTTAAGCAACTATTGACACACACATGAAGGCAAAAGCGATCTTACTCGCCTCTGTCCTGCTTGTTGGTTGCCAGTCGCAGAACGGCAGCAACGTACAACAGCACGCACAGAGCCTTTCTGCAGCTGGTCAAGGGGAAGCAGGGAAGTTTACAAGCTCAGCGCGTTGGTTGGACGATGGGACATCTTTCGCGCAGGATCAAAACTTGTGGACCTCTATTGGCGACGAGCTAAAGATGGGAATTCCGGAAAACAGCCGGATTCGCGAACAGAAACAGAAGTATTTAAGAAATAAGAGCTATCTCCACGATGTAACGTTACGGGCAGAGCCGTATATGTACTGGATAGCCGGGCAAGTTAAGAAACGTAACATGCCTATGGAGCTGGTACTCCTACCCATAGTGGAGAGCGCTTTTGACCCACACGCGACGTCTGGTGCCAATGCCGCAGGTATTTGGCAGATCATTCCGAGCACGGGGCGAAATTACGGTTTGAAACAGACCCGTAACTATGATGCGCGTCGCGATGTTGTCGCTTCCACGACAGCCGCTCTCGACATGATGCAACGTCTGAACAAGATGTTTGACGGCGACTGGTTGTTAACGGTTGCGGCGTATAATAGTGGCGAAGGTCGTGTACTGAAGGCAATGAAAGCGAATAAAGCACGGGGTAAATCCACCGATTTTTGGTCGCTCTCACTGCCACAGGAAACGAAGATTTACGTACCGAAGATGCTGGCGTTGAGTGATATTCTCAAAAACAGCAAGCGTTACGGTGTACAACTGCCAACACCAGACGAAAGTCGTGCACTGGCGCGCGTTCGCCTCAGCAACCCGGTTGATATTCAACAGGTTGCCGATATGACGGGTATGTCGGTAAGTAAACTGAAAACCTTTAACGCGGGTGTTAAAGGCTCAACGCTGGGGGCGAGTGGCCCACAGTATGTGATGGTTCCGCAGAAACATGCTGAACAATTACGTGAGTCTTTAGCGTCTGGTGAAATTGCCGCCGTTCAGTCAACGCTGATTGCGGATGCATCATCAGTCAACAGCCGCAGCTATAAGGTTCGTAGCGGTGATACGCTTTCGGGCATTGCATCACGTCTTGGCGTGACAGCAAAAGATCTGCAGCAGTGGAATAACCTGCGCAGCTCAGGCCTGAGAGCGGGTCAGACACTGACGGTGGGTGCGGGTAGCAGCGCACAGCGTCTCGCCAATAACAGCGATAGCATTACCTATCGCGTGCGTAAAGGCGATTCACTGTCCAGTATCGCAAAACGACACGGCGTGAACATTAAGGATGTGATGCGCTGGAATAATGATACTGACAATCTGCAACCAGGCGACCAGCTGACACTGTTTGTGAAAAACAGCGCCACGCCAGACTCCTGATTACACGATACAAAGATAAAAAGGCACCGATTCCCCTCGGTGCTTTTTTTTACTTCGCTTTTTGCGCTTCAACCATGATGGTATCGCTGGTAAACGAACCGTCATCCTGCAATTCAAAGTAGGCCTTCACCTCTGAGGAAGCACTGTCCTGATACAACCGGATGGCCTGGCTTAACGCGTCCGGGGTGCGCATACGGGCGATCCACGAACTAAATTCCAGCGGTAAGCGATCGGTTATCAGTGAACGTGAAATTAAACCGGCCTCAGTAATAAACGTTAACCACTCCCCACTGGAATAATCCTGCACGTGCGAGGTGTCACGCAGCGCTTCAACCGTCTGCAGCCAGATGTTCCGTACAGGGTGACCCGGAGACATGACGTCCATAATGATGACGGTTCCGCCCGGCTTCAGCACGCGTTTGACTTCCCGTAATGCCTGGCCGACATCGTGCCAGTGGTGCGCGGAGTAACGGCTGATAACAACGTCAAACGACGCCTCTTCGAAAGGTAAGGATTCGGCATAGCCCTGGCGCGTATCGACATTGTTGAGCCCTTTGGCTTTTGCCGCCTCCGCCACCACCTCCAGCATCTGGCTGGATAAATCATACGCCGTAACCTGAGCCACATGCTGCGCTGCAGTAAAGCTGGCATGCCCTGCTCCACAGCCTAAATCCAGCACCGTCGCCTGCGGGAACGCCGAGAGACGCTCGCCGAGACGCACCAGATCGCGGCCGGAAGCATGAACGGCGCTGGTCAGATAGGCGCTTGCCTGGGAACCAAACTGTTTTTCGACGTTGTCGTGATGAGAGTGTGTTGTTGTCATTGTACTGTCCTTGCGTTGGTTAAAGTAAAGGGCAGCACTCAACCGGCCTGCCCCACGGCAGACCTGACTCACCGTGTTAATCAGGTTTGCCGGGACTGAATTCCACTAGTAGCGGGTTGTGATCGGAGGCGCGAGTGACCAGAACAGAGGCGTCATGCACGCTCAAACCACGATAGAAAACGAAATCGAGAGGACGACCGAACGCTTTCTTGCGCTGGTCATCACTAAAACGAACTTCACGCAGCGACATCTCCCGCGCAAAGCGATACAGCGCGTTCATGCGTGGACGGCTCCAGGCATTGAAATCCCCGGCCATAATAATAGGCCCACTGTGATGGGCTATCTGGTCACCAATAGGAAGTAACTGCTTACTATACACATCCACGCCCAGACTGAAGTTTACCGCATGGATGTTCACGACCATCAGTAGCCGCGTGTCAGGCAGTGGGTAGACCGTCACCAGCGCCGATTTTGCCAGTCGCAGGATAGGCTCGCGTTCGCGCAGCGGGCAGCAGTAAACCGGATGCGCGGCAGAAAGGGTCATCACGCCAGAGGGATGTTGCGGCAATACAAATGCGGGCACCTGGTCGGCGGCGAGATAGTTAGTGGTCGCAAACCTTACCAGCTCAGGCGTGGTTTGCGCCTCCTGCAGCAGAACCAGATGGGCATCTTTACCAAAGTTCTTGAGGACGGATAACCAATCCGCGCGCTGCTGTTTAAAGATATTCCATACCAGCACCCGAATTTTTTCATCGCTGCTTAACGGTGTACCGGCAGGTAATGCCTGGCTGAGGCTCGCAAACGACCCGGGAGGCAAGATCCTCTCCGCGGGCATTCCGGCAACATAACGCATGGCATAGGTATTTTTTCGCACTTTTGGAAACAACCTCTGTAACATGAACCAGCCCGGAAAACGGACTGGTTCTAATGTTATAGGGATTTTAGGTCACACTTTCAACGCAATTACTGAGAAACCTCTTTCCAGTTTTGTAAGCAAGCACTTACTGAGGTTTAACCAAGCGCTACGCGAGAGGGTTTATCAAGGCGTCCGCTCAGACCAATCAGCAGGAAGGCAACGAGCACAATAACGGCACCAATCCACGGGGTTTGGGTTAATCCAAAGTGCTCCACCGTCTGCCCGCCAACGATGGAACCGATCGCGATACCAATGTTGAAGGCGGCAATGTTCAGACCAGAAGCCACATCCACCGCATTTGGTGTATAGCGTTCGGCTTTTTGTACCACGTAGACCTGCAGGCCGGGTACATTACCAAAGGCAAAGATGCCCATGACCAGTACCGTTACCAGCGCGGCGTACTGAATCGATGCCGTGAACTGGAAGAGCATCAGCAGAATCACCAGTGCCGCGAAGATAAACTTAAGCGCTGGTACAGCACCATGCTTATCCGCGAGCTTACCTCCCCAGATGTTGCCAATCGCCACAGAGATACCATACCCCAGTAAAATCCAGCTTACCGCTGCAGGAGAGAAGCCGGCCAGATCCTGCATCATTGGAGCGAGGAAGGTGAATGCCGTGAACACGCCGCCGTAGCCCAGCGCCGTAACGGCATAGATGAGCAGCAAACGAGGATGTGTGAGCACCTTAATCTGATCGCTCAGTCTTGCACTTGTACGGCCGGGAATATTCGACGGTACCAGCAGCAGACTGGCCACCAGTGCAATCACGCCCAGTAAAGAAACGGCGAGGAAGGTTTCACGCCAGCCGAAATGTTGCCCGATGAACGTCCCTAATGGTACGCCGGTGACCAGTGCGACGGTCAATCCGCCAAACATAATAGCAATGGCTGATGCGGCTTTCTCTTTGGGTACCAGGCTGGTTGCAATGGTGGAGCCAATCGAGAAGAACACCCCATGAGCAAGGCCAGTCAGCAGGCGGGCAATGACCAGCGTCGTGTAGTCCGGCGCCTGCCAGGCCAGTATATTGCCAGCCGTGAAGAGCACCATCAGCGCGACCAACAGTTGCTTACGCGGGAATCGCCCGGTTAATGCCGTCAGGACGGGCGCGCCGACAGCGACACCCAAAGCATAGATGGAGACCAACAGCCCGGCTGAAGGTAATGAGATAGCAAGCTGGTTAGCGATGGTAGGAACCAGTCCTACGATAACAAATTCGGTCGTGCCAATTGCAAAAGCACTGATCGTCAGGGCAAGTAGCGCCAGTGGCATAAAATACTCCGTATCATCAGGATTAAGATGACAGGCAGTATGCGCCAGTGGTTAAATAACAAAAATGGTCAAAATCTCAATAGAATTTTGCAGGTGGTGCAACAATGAAAGCAACCTCGGAAGAGCTGACAATCTTTGTCGCCGTCGTCGAAAGTGGCAGTTTTAGCCGCGCGGCAGAGCAGTTAGGGCAGGCAAACTCTGCTGTAAGCCGCTCGGTGAAAAAGCTTGAGATGAAGCTTGGGGTGAGTCTTCTCAACCGCACGACGCGGCAGTTGAGCCTGACGGAAGAAGGTGAACGGTACTTCCGCCGGGTGCAGTCTGTCTTACAGGAGATGGCTGCAGCAGAGACCGAGATCATGGAAACGCGCAGCACACCGCGTGGGCTATTGCGTATTGATGCGGCCACACCGGTAGTTCTGCACTTTCTGATGCCGCTGATTAAACCTTTCCGTGAACGCTATCCGGAGATGACGCTCTCTTTGGTCTCCTCCGAGACCTTTATCAATCTTATCGAACGTAAAGTCGATGTGGCGATCCGGGCGGGAACCCTGACGGACTCAAGCTTGCGCGCGCGTCCTCTGTTTGCCAGCTACCGTAAAATCATCGCCTCACCACAATACATCGCTGAACACGGCAAACCTGAAACCGTTGAAGAGCTGAAGCAGCATCTGTGTCTGGGTTTCACCGAGCCGGTATCACTGAATACCTGGCCTGTCGCCTGCCCTGACGGTCAGTTGCATGAGATCACCTGCGGGTTGTCGTCCAACAGCGGGGAAACGCTGAAGCAGTTGTGTCTTGAAGGAAACGGGATCGCCTGTTTGTCTGATTACATGATTGATAAAGAAATTGCGCGCGGTGATCTCGTGGAGTTAATGGCGGACAAGCGTCTGCCGGTAGAGATGCCCTTCAGTGCGGTTTACTACAGTGACAGAGCGGTGAGCACGCGTATCCGTGCCTTTATCGACTTTCTGAGCGAGCATATAAAAACAGCTCCCGAAGGAGCTGTGTGAGGGTTAAGCGTACAGAGGGTAAGTCAATATTAATCCCAGTCTGGCGCTAAACCTTCGGGGCTCACCAGGCGATCGTTGCACTCCAGGGCAGCGATCGCTTTTTTGTCTTCTTCATCCAGCTGGAGATCCACAGCTAGCAGGTTGCTGGCCAGGTTTTCACGCTTCGTTGAAGATGGAATAACGGCATAACCTTCACCCATCGCCCAGGCCAGGATCACCTGTGCAGCCGTTGCGTTATGTTTATTTGCAATACGTGCAATGACCTCATCTTTCAGCGCTTTACCGTATGCCAGCGTCATGTAAGAAGTGATGTGAATGCCGTGCTGTTTGGCCCACGCCACCACGTTGCGGTTTTGCAGATAAGGGGAGAGCTCAATCTGGTTGGTGGCAATGTTCTCTGCGCCAACGGCAGCAATGGCTTTTTCCATCAGCGGAATGGTGAAGTTCGAAATACCAATTTGACGGGTTAAGCCCTGCTCTTTCGCTTCCAGCAGTGCCTGCATGAATTCTTCTACAGAAACGGCATCATTCGGAGATGGCCAGTGGATCAGGGTCAGATCGACATAGTCAGTACGCAGCTTCTTCAGGCTCTCTTTCAGACTTGGGATCAGTTTGTCTTTACTGAGGTTCTCGATCCAGATTTTGGTGGTGATAAACAGTTCGTTACGCGGTACACCGCTTTCTTCAATCGCCTGGCCAACCGCAGCTTCATTTTCATATATCTGCGCGGTATCAATTGCGCGATAGCCAAGCTCAAGGGCGGTTTTGACCGATGCGATAACAACGTCGTCTTTCAGGCGGAAAGTGCCCAGGCCTAATGCAGGGATAGTCATGTCATTCCTCGTTATTCGTAATGTTCGTTAACTGAGGAAGATTATCGCTGCTGGCGTTATGCTGAAAAAGGTCGTAAAACGCAGAGGATTTTTGCTGATTTAGCAATAATTGGGAAGCAGATAAGAAAAAAGCCCTGAGCGTTAACTCAGGGCTTTTAATAAGTGGCGGAACGGACGGGACTCGAACCCGCGACCCCCTGCGTGACAGGC
>NZ_JACASJ010000009.1:0-76305 GCF_013391025.1 Enterobacter sp. SECR19-1250
TGGCGATTTAATACGCCATTATCATGCCTTCAGCCACCACAACAAGGGAAGACCCATGTATAAACAGTATTATTTCTTGATTTTCGCATGTTTCAAGCCCAATCTTTGCTTCGATCTCTAATGAATTGAAAAACCGTCACAAATAATTCGGAGCTAGTAACCGCAGCTACTGGAGATTTTTTCCGGATATGCCGTTTCGTCCAGGTAGGCGGCACGCTTTTTCCTATCAAGGAGAGAAGGGGGAACTGCAGTGACATGGACACAAGATGTGGCATGCCGGTCAGCGGCGGTCGCTACCAGAGATGGATTATCCACAGAAACGGTGCACAACCGTGTGGATAATGGGCAGAATTACCGCGCGTCCAGTGTATGGATTTCTCGGCAGTGCATAATGTCTGCACGGGGACTGTTAATCCCCGTGCAGGGGGCAAGCGGCAACGTGAGTTGGAAGAACCTGAAGAATGTGTACATCAGACGTAGAGAACCGCCGGCACGGTTTCAGTCACTTTTACTTTCGCCATTTTTTTCTGTCACGATAACGAGACTGGAGATATTCGTTCTGAAAGAACGGTTAGTTTTCTTCGCATAAAATGAAGCATGCGCCATCCACAGTTCGTCATGGATAACTATTTTTTGACTTGATGGATTTGGGCTTTCGATTTTTTTATCGGCCATAGCTACCTCTCGATGGTACTTACCCCAGTAACAATATCCCTTTGTGACTTGCCTGACCAGCCTTGCCTAGAATGATCCTTTTTCCCTGTCGGTACGAACAATACCGAAAGTGGCTTAATCTGGTCTGATTCAGGTTCTGAACAGTGTCGCTGCGGGTTGTTCTGGTATAAGAATGGAAGAAAGTGGTTCGGACGATGCCATTGGCATTCATTTTAGGCCAGCGGGATAATTACACGAGGAACGAAACATTGAGCATCTTTTATATCTCTATAGCAGTTGCTGCCGTATTTTTCGCTATTGTTCAACGAAGCCATGTTCTCGAAATTCGTAAAGAAATGAAGCAATATGCCGACAGAATGGAGGCTGCTGAGTTAGATTTGCACGCGATTCGAAGTGTTGTTACTAATCGATTACACAACACTGGAGCAGAGCTGAAAAACAATCTACAAAAACCAGATCCGTGCTTTCTTGAGACACTGGCCGATGACTTAATCGAAGTGCAACGTATTGTTGAGACGCGAGGGCCATCGATTATTGGCGGGCGACCATATTGGCAGATTGAGCCGCAGGAAAACCCGTATCAGTATGGTGAAAAATACCCTATGTTTCCTGATTAAAGCCGTGTTGATTTATTTCACTAATCAAGGCTGAAGAACAATGGTGGTGAATAGATTAAAGGATGTCGCTTCGCTCCACATATTTTTTATCCGCTGCACACCCGTTTGTAATAACCAGAATTCTGCCTGGTTATTTATTCATTGTGCCGTGAGCTAACTTTAGCCGGGCCGCATCGTGTTCAAGGGTAAAGCGATGCCGTTCAGTCACCCGTTCGCACACGTTGTGGAGCATTCAGCCCACAACGCGTTTGCGCTGCGGCTTCCTTTCACGCCCTTGTCCCCTCCGCTTTTCGCCCGTCTGCGTTTTGCTCACGGCACAACACCGTGCCGCATTTGTGTGAACAGGGCGGGCGGGGAAAACCCGCCAGGAGAAGAGCATGAAACGAGAAATGACAGTCCGGGCACTGAAAGAACGCTTGTCCCGCTATCCCGATGAGGCAATGTGCTGTGGCACGTTCTGGCTGGCTGATGACTTCCTGCAGCTGGAACCCTCACTGGATGAGGATGAGATTGATACCGCAATGGAGCTGGCCGATCGCTGCCACGATGCGAATGTGGGATTTAACTGGGAGTTCCTGCAGTGGGCAATTGACGAAATTCTGGAGGTGCGCGATGTGCTGGCTGATTAACTATATCCTCGATATTGCAGGCACAGAGACAACGACCCATCTTCTGCTGCGTGCAGACAATCTGCAGATGGCTGAACTGGCCGCTCGCCGGATGGGTAGAACCTGGTGGGAAGGCTCACTTTCCGGGGGAGATAAGGATGGCTACTGGACGTTTCACGACGGTACCGTGTGGTTTAGCGGGATCACCATGCTGGATGCGCGAGAGGTCGATGTTTTGACTGGACTGAAATTTCTGGATATCTGGGAAGTCAGTGGCCAGTCGGATAACCTGAACATCAATGATGACCACGGAAACGCCTGGGAGAAAGTGTTCCGATGAGTCGACGGGCATCAGGTGACAGAACCTGATGCCTTGCCTGACATCCTTAAAGGATGTCGCTTCGCTCCATTATGGTTCCGCTGCGCGGAGAGATATCCACTGCCCGTAGCCATCGTGCCCCGCCCGGCGGTCACGGGACGGGCGTTTTTTCCGCTCATGCCTGGCGCCCCTGATATTTTGCGCCAGTCACTCGCATATAAGGCTCGCCCTTCAAGCCGCTTTCGCGGCATATCCTCGTGCCGTAACAGACCGGCACTCGGTATTCCACGGTCGGCCTGACCCGTTGCCGTGCGGGGCGTTGAGGCTACGGGCAGCAGGGAACGGTGGCCGTACCGGCCACCTCCTGTCCCCCCATGTAACCTCAGGAGTCTTACTATGTCCCGATTCATCCAGGGTGATTGCGTCCGTATTATGGCTGGCTTTCCGGATAACGCCGTAGATTTCATCCTCACTGACCCTCCGTACCTTGTCGGATTCAAGGATCGTTCCGGTCGCACGCTCGCTGGCGATAAAACCGATGAATGGCTACAGCCAGCCTGCAATGAGATGTACCGCGTGTTGAAGAAGGACTCGCTCCTGGTGAGTTTTTACGGGTGGAACCGCGTTGACCGCTTTGTGAACGCCTGGAAGGCGGCGGGCTTTTCCATTGTCGGCCACCTGGTGTTTGCGAAAACCTACGCGTCAAAATCCGCTTACGTGGGCTACACCCATGAATGCGCCTACATTCTGGCAAAAGGCCGTCCGCAACTGCCGGCAAACCCGTTGCCGGATGTGCAGGGCTGGAAATATTCCGGCAATCGCCACCACCCGACAGAAAAACCGGTCACAAGCCTGCAACCGTTAATCGAATCACTCACATCGCCAGGCGCCATTGTCCTTGATCCCTTTGCAGGTTCCGGCTCCACCTGCGTTGCGGCCGCACAGGCCGGGCGCCGGTATATCGGGATCGAACTGATGGCTCAGTATCACGCTGCTGGTCAGCAACGCCTGGAAGCCGTGCGTCGCGCGATGCTGCAACCGGCCGCGAATGATGATTTCTGGCGGGAGGCCGCATGACGGAGAACGAAACCAGCCAATTACGTAAGGACGTGGCGGCGCTGGCGAACAGTATGTGCGATTTACGCGCCACGCTGAACCGACTGGAGTCCTGCTACAGCTACCAGGCCCCCTTACTGATGGAACGCCTGGCCGGGCAGACACTGCGACGTATAAATGCCGGTTTTCTGGAGGCTTACAAAGAAATCCTGGTGCTGGATGAGTGCTTTAAAGACTGATGCGTATGGCCGGGCGACTGCCCGGCCACAACGAATAACGGAGAAAACGATGTACGGAACCTGCGAAGAACTATGTGAGGAGCTGGCGCGGATGTTCACGCCTGATGAGCCGCTGGCACTGCTGTTATGGACAGAAGGGGGCACCGAAGCGGCCTGCAACGGTTTAAAACCAACGGATGAAGAGACCCATGCCGTTATGGCCACCATAGGACAGATCCCGATGGATGAATACCGGCTATATGGTGTAACCCTCGATACGGCCCGGGGGTTGCTGCAACAGCACCGTGAGGAGGCGACCCGGAAAGTGAATGTACCCGGTACGGTTCTCGCACGGCTGCTCACCAGGCTGGATCGTGACCTGACCGCACAGGAGAGCGAGGCCTGGGATGCTGGTCATACCGTACCGGACAGCATCCGCCGCGCGCGTGAGGATATCGTTATCCTGAGGCAGCATATGGCCGGAGGGGGAGCACTATGACCCCGAATTTACCGGAGCAAGCGGATGAGGCGCTGACGGTGCACCAGTTAACGGATGTGTTCTGCTATATCCTGCGGTGCGCGGAATACCAGGCGCAGCCGGATACGTTTACGCCGCCGGAGGCGGCCAATGCGATGGTGATGCAGAGTCTGCACGAAACCGTCATTGTCTGGATGCAGAACGGCTGGCCGCTGGCTGCTGCCATCCCCGAATGCGGATATCAGGTGGTACTGACCGGCATTCCCTTTTCTCCAGTGATTTACTGACCCTATCAGGAGGCCGCCGGCGCGGTCTCCTCACAGCGAAAAAGGATGTCGTGATACTCCGCTTTTTCTGGCCGGGCAGGCCGGCCGGGGATAAAAAACCCCTCCGCCACCGGTATCGCGACGGCAATCGCCGTGCCTCAACTTTAGCCCTGCTGTCAGGGATGCAAGGGCCGCTGACGCTGACTTCTGCACCCGTTCTCGCTGCTCTCCGTCCGTTATCTTCCCGTCGTTCGCCCGCTCATTTTTCGCGTGCTCACCGTCCAGCTCCCGTCCTCCGTTTGCTGCGCTGCGGCTTTGAAGTCTCCCTGGCATCCCTGACTGGTCGCAGGGCTGTCGTGTCGGCACGGCGAATGCCGGAACCGTGAACTATGTAACCGTGGAGGCTGCTATGAAAACCCTGACCGATGCTGTACTTGTGACCCGTGATGCCCGTCTGTCTTTTCTCCCTGTTCTTTTCAGCAATGATTTTGTCCGGGCTGAAATGAATATCTACACCTATGCCGATCGTTACATTCAGGATTATGACGGGGCGGAATGGCTGTTTTACACCCTGCCTGATGGTGGCGGCTATCTGGCGCCGGATGTGGAGCGTGTAAAAGTGTGGAACCCGGATAACTGGTTTGAGAAGGAGATGTCCGCCGATGCCGCCGGGATTTTTATCACCGCAATGGTGCTGAATCACCGTTGCTGGATGTACAGCCATCATGATGAGGAAGAACTTTGCAACCACTTCCTCGAACGCTACGAACAACTGATGGCATTTGTTGAAACACATCCAGAGCGCGATCTTATCCTGCGCGCTCTGGACTGACACCCTACCGGGCAGGGCGTCAGTCCTGCCCCCCCAAAAGACGTTTAGCGAGACAAAAATATGATGTATTCAACCGTTCAGGACATTACGGAAACCCTGCTGAGAGAGCACGATCCAGCCAGTAAAATCGCTGTCATTATCTGTACCGTGGAGCTGGTCAGGGCATTGTGTGATGAACCGGAGTTGCCGGACAGTATCGCGCACGAACTGCTTTCCCGTATCCCGGACGAATATATGTCGTGCAGCTTCGATGAAGACAGATTGCGGGACATGCTGGAAGGGATCCGACGTGAAAGAGTTGAAGATGAGCGCGAAGTGGTTGTTCCGGCAGAAGCGCTCTGGGCAGTGCTGGAAATAGCCCAGACTCACCTGCAACCCTTCAGGTACAGCTATGAACTCCGCCAGGAAAGCCAGCAGGAAAAGATACTAAAAGCCTTTGCTGCGCTGGAAACCGTTGAGAAATCCCTGGCCGGGTAGCAGTCAGACAGGCGGTATGGCCGCCTGTCTTATGCGAAAAGGATGTCGCTACACTCCGCATTTACAGGGCCGGGCAGGCCGGCCCGGAGATATAACCCCCTCAGCCCCCGGCGTCGCGACGGCAATCGCCGTGCCTCAACTTTAGCCCTGCTGTCAGTGATACAAGGGCCGCTAACGCTGACCTCTGCGCCCGTTCTCGCTGCTCTCCGGTCGTTATCTTCCCGTCGTTCGCCCGCTCATTTTTCGCGTGCTCACCGTCCAGCTTTCCTCCCTCCGTTTGCTGCGCTGCGGCCTTGATGTCTCCCTTGCATCACTGACTGATCGCAGGGCTGTCGTGTCGGCACGGCGAATGCCGGAATCGTGAATTCTGCCACCTGAGGAGGGCGCTATGTCTGCTGTCACACCTGCTGTCTATGTCGGTACTTATCACAAATACAATTGCGGAAGCATTGCGGGTAAGTGGTTTGACCTGACGGATTTCGATGATGAAGCTGGTTTTTATGAGGCCTGCCACCAGTTGCACCAGGACGAACATGATCCGGAACTGATGTTCCAGGACTATGAAGGGTTTCCGGACGGGCTGGCATCGGAAAGTCATATTGACTGGTCATTCGTTGCCGCCTGGCAGCAGGCAAGCCAGGAAGGGAACTCACAGGCCTTTGTGTCATGGGTGGAATACAGCGGCGTGTGTGACTACGAGGCGTTCAGGGATGCGTACAGGGGAGAGGCAAACAGCGAGGAAGATTTTGCCGTGGAATTCGTGGAAGAGTGTCAGTTACTGGAGGGGGTGCCTGAAACCATGAAGCGCTATTTTGACTACGAGGCTTATGCGCGCGATCTCTTCCTCGACACGTTTGTGATATGCGATGGATTTGTTTTCTACCGATAAGCACTTCCCCCGCGCTGGCGGGGGTTGTTCTTTGTGCGGCCTGTCAGCGCGCGAAAAACCTGCGGCCTGCGGCCGCGAAAACAGGCAACGCCGCGCCTGCGGCGCCGCGAATGCCCGTTTCCTGCTCCCGTTTCTGTTTCCGGATGATGTGCGTATTCGGGGACTGCCCTGTTAGTTTTTTATTCAGCTGATGTTTGTTGCACCGGGCGTCCCCCTGGCGGGGCGGGCTGTCATGCTGCGCACAGAGCCAGCGAAGCTGTCTCTGCCCGGGCCCTTCGGGCCAGCGGGTTTCCATCCCATGACGCAACTGCACGCTTGCTGCGACCGTTCCGGTCACGCCGCTCTGTCGCGCCGGTGACGGCGCTTCCGGCAGCCCGATACCCCCGGGCTGTAAGGGCCGGAACGCCAGCGTTCCGGACATGGTTTCATCCTCAACCTTTGTGACGTCACTCCTGGTGACCTTCAGCGGCTCGCTTTGTAGCACCGTCATTTCCGGAAATCCAGGGAAGATGAACGCCGCAAGCGGCCCCTGGATTTTCCGGCCCTGCCGTTGCTCCTCCGCTCCTTTTTGCCGCTAAAGGCTCACCAGAAGTGAATAACCGGAAAGGAGAAAACCAGGATGAAAAACCACGGCAGAAACGGCCCGGAGGCCGTTCAGTCACCCTCTGACAGTGAGGTGATCCGCCAGCGTGCAGCAGCACTGCTTGCCCGGTATGGCATCACCCTTAAACCCGGTGTGACAGCATCTGTATCGAATACGGATCGCTACGGGGAAAAGCAGTACGCCATTTACCAGGGTGAGCATCTGTTCTGGCGTGCATGGACGTATGAAACCGGCTTTCTGAACGATCTGGAGCGTTATCTTCTCGAAATGCAGAAATAAAAAAGGCAGGGGATTTACCCCTGCCTTTTTCATGCCGGAAATCCCGTTACAGCGGGGGTTCCGGCCAGTAACCATCAACATCTGAGGAATCAAATACGATGATTTACCAACCTTCGCTCATTACATCATCTGCGACCTGGATCGCGCAACAGGAATTATCGGATGAGCCGCGAAAAAAACAGTTGCGGGTCATTCATGAAGAGATCCCCGTACAGGATATCGATCCTGACCTTCGCGACCTGGGCCGTCACATTGCACGTTGCGCGCATAAGCATGTCCGGGTGCGCGTTCCGGCAATGTGCGGGAGTCAATGGAGCCATTTTCTGCGTTCGCTGGAAACCAGCCGCGCGTTGAGCTGAGAAGAGGGAGATACTCATGAAAGAACAATCCTTGTCGCTGAGTTGCATCCGGGGCATGAATCCCGGGGATTTTGAAGAAATACGCGCCCGTGGCCATGAGGCTCGCCGCGAGATGACTCACGCGGTTGTCAGCCAGTTGATCACACCGGAAGGCTGGGAGCTGAACCCGGAGTATCGCGGAGAGTTCGGCGGTTTGTTCCCTGTTCAGTGCCGGTTTTCTTCCGCCACTCGTGCGTTGGATCTATGTATCTGTAGCCCCGGCGATCTCTCCCTGGCATGGATTCTCGTGCTGGCACAGCCGGACGGCCTGTTTGTCCGCTGCGTGATGCAGCTGGCGGAATTTTATCCGGATATCTTCAATCGCCTGTTACAGGCCGCTGCAGTCATGGAAGCCAATGGCTACAGTCCGGCCTCAATGGCGGATGTCCTGGAAACCGACGCCCATAAGCTAATGAACAGTCTGTCTGATTGATGTTGCCTCAGGCACCGGCCTCTGCCGGTGCCATTTTCATGCTGTCGTCTCATTTTACCCTTCCCGTTTTCCCGGTTCTGTCGGGCGTTATCTGACCTTTCCACACCGCCTCCGTGCTGCAAGGGACGTGCGAGCACTCAGTGACTGCCCCCGGTCCCTTTGGGCTGCGGCCTTGTCACTGCCCCTGCATCACCTCGCTGCGGTGTGGCGGTCCTTCTTCACGCCCGGACAGCCGGGAGAACAATACAGAAGGAAAGGAAAATGAAACGACAGAACGACATTAATGATACCGCCACACTCAGCCCGGAGCAGATCACCGACCTTTTTGAACACGTTGTCACCGTGACGGCAAACAAACGGCAGGAGAGTGATTTTTGCCCCCCGCTCGAGGCAGTGGAATACACTGTTTTTGACGGGCCGGACTACCTTAGCGTCTGGCTCCTTGATGGCTGGCCGGTTGCGGCCGCAGCACCGCTGGATGGTTTCTTCCGCCATCTGGAGGTGCAGCCATGAGGTTGCTCACCCGTAGCGCCGAAGGGACCGATGTTCTGCCCGAGAATGTCGGTGCAGACGAAGCTCGCCGACAATTCGTTCGCCTTTTCAGTCACACAGCCCGCCATCATCGGCGGTATGAAGTCTTCTCAGATTTTATCGCGCTGGTCGCCCGTGAACTCGACGTCGCCGGTATAGCTACTCAGCCAGGTAACGGCGAATACACCAGAATCAGCAGTAGATACAACGACACTGATTTTGAACAGTTTCACCACCTTTTTGAACTGATGATTAGGGCGCTGGAGAGAAAGCACCATGATTTTCTCGGTTCCGTATTTATGGAGCTTGAGCTGGGCGACAGCAGGATGGGGCAATTCTTCACACCGTGGGAACTGACAAAAATGCTGGCGCAGCTGCTGCGTGGCGATATTCTGGCACAGTTGCAAGACCAGCCGTTCGTCACGTTCGGCGAACCTGCCAGTGGCGCAGGCGGAATGGTTATAGCCTGGGCTGATGTGATGCTCGAAGCCGGGGCCAATCCTGCGGAGCATCTCTTTGCCTCATGCACTGATTTGGATCAGCTGGCCGCAGATATGACCTATGTGCAACTCAGTCTGCTCGGGATCCCCGCAGAAGTGAAAACCGGCAACTCGCTTTCGCAGAACATCAGTCAAACCAGGTATACCCCCGTTTATTACCTTAATGGATGGGATTTTCGTCTGAGTACATGGGAGATGCTCCAGGCGCTTCGGAAACTTGTCCTTTAATCCCTGGACATTATGGGATGGCCATTGGACTTGATATGACACCACTTTATGATACTATCATTAGTATCATTTTTTGATACCATGAAAATATGAAGCGACAACATAAAAAGACGTTAGAGGCGATTTATCGTCGCCCGGTGACAGGGACGCTGGAATGGCGGGACTTTAAGGCGCTGATGATTTCTCTGGGAGCAGATGTTGACGACAGTGCCGAGGGGTCGCGGGTAGCGTTTACGTTACAGGGGCAGGTGCGGGTATATCATCGTCCGCACCCTGAAACAACAATGGACAAAGGTGCGGTGAATTCGACCCGCGTTTGGTTAGATAGTATGGGGATAAGGCCATGATTAATGTGATGAAAATTAACGGTCAAACAGCCGTGATCAACTTTGATCCTGAAATTGACATGTTTCGCGGTGAGTTTATCGGTCTGAATGGCGGCGCGGATTTTTACGCGGACAACGTGAAGGATTTAAAACAGGAGGGCGCAGCTTCCCTGAAATTCTTTCTTGAAACGTGTCAGGCCAAAGGTGTGGAACCTTACAAGGCTTACAGCGGTAAGATTTCCACTCGTCTGACTCCGGAGCGCCATGCCATTCTGGAAGGTATCGCCGCAGCACAAGGGGAGAGTATTAATCAGCTTTTAAATGAGGGTGCTGACCTTATTATTCAGCAGTATGCCTGACCAGAGAAAGCCTGTCGTTCAGACAGGCTTTCTCTCCTGGTGAATGAGTGACAAGACACTCTCCTGAAAGCATATGCCCGTCTGTTGCAGGTTCAGGAGCCGGAAGCGGCAAAAAAAAACCATCAGGCGACATCACCTGACGGTTCAAATTGAGTCTGGTTCTTTCCACGACGACCAGTGCGGCGAATCATATCCATAAATGTGATCTGGTGCACATAATTTACAAACTCAAATTTTTTAACCTTCTTTTTACCTTTTCCCGGAGCCGGCCCCTTCAACGTGCTTTGCACATGCGGGGCCGCTGCCGCCCGAAGGCGGCGTAAGGCCACCTGGTTTTCTTCCTCTTCCCTTAGACGTTTGCGATAGCGTGGATGTTGCCGTTTTGAACCTGCATCTCCGGTTACGAAATGGCAAGGTTCGCATGCTTTACTCCTTGTCATTTCGCGCCCGGCGCTGCGGACGGTTTACGTCAACATCAGGTCCGCTGTCGCGCCCGGAATAAAGGGAAGACGGCAGAAGAGGCTTCGCCTCTGACGGACTTTCATTTCAAAAATGGAGAATGAAATATGTCACGTAAAACTGCCAAAAATCAGGTTCAGAACGCTGTCGATAACGCGCCGGTGGAGTATATCGCGCTGCAACATCTGCAAAAATCCCCGCTGAATGTCAGTATCCTGCCGTACACCCCGGAGAGCGTCCGTGACCTGGCTGACAATATTGCCGCTGTCGGTCTGCTGCATAATCTGGTTGTTCACGACATGGCTGACGGGATTTCAGGTGTGGCCGCCGGTGGACGGCGTCTTGCGGCGCTGGCATTGCTGGCCGGAGAAGGGCGCTGGCCGGAAGAAATGCTGATCCCGGTGAAACGCGTCAGCGAAAAACTGGCCGTGGCCGTCTCGATGAGCGAGAACAGCAAACGCCGCACCATGCACCCGGCAGAGCAGGTTGCCGGATTCAGAATGATGGCTGAGGAAGGGAAAAGTGCCGCGCAGATTGGTGATTTGCTGGGGTATCAGACCCGTCATGTGCAGCGGATGCTGAAACTGGCCGGACTGGCCCCTGAACTCCTTGACGCGCTGGCCAGAGATGACATCACCACGGAACATTGTCAGGTGCTGGCACTGGAGGACAGTCAGGAACGTCAGATGCAGGTGTGGGAACAGGCCTGTCAGGAATACATCAACGTGACACCCGGCGTGTTACGCCGTTATATCACGGAAAATGAAGTTTCCATTCTGAACAATGCCCGGTTTCAGTGGCTGGGTGAGGCGGCCTATGTTGACGGCGGCGGCGAGGTGCGCCGCGATTTGTTCAGTGAGGAGGATGCTGGATACGTGAACCCGACGTTGCTGGATCAGCTTGTGTTGCAGAAACTGGACGCGCATGCACAGGCATTATGTGAAGAAGAGGGCTGGGCATGGGCAGCAGGACGTCTGTCAGTCCTTACACGCTGGAGCGCGGATGCCGGAGATTATGTTTTCCTTTCCCCTGATGCGGGTGAATTCACTGATGAAGAAGAAGCACGTTATGACGACCTGCGTCATAGGAAGGATGACGATGCTGCCGCAGAGATGGCAGCAATGGAAGATGTTGCAGAACGCCGTGCCTGGACTGCGGAACAAAAGGCCGTGGCGGGGCTGATTGTCTGCCTGGTGGATGGAGACATTCATGTCATGTACGGGATTGTCCGCCGCGCTGATATGAATATAAATGCGGATGAAACCACCACGGCTATGGCGGGATCTGACGAAAAAGGGACGGACAACGCCGAAGTGAAAACCGGTATTGATGCGCTTGCGGCATCCTTTGTGTTGGCTATGTCGGGTGAGCGAACTCTGGCGGTACAGGCCGCCCTTAGCGATCAGCCGCAGGTGGCGCTGGCGCTACTGACCTGGACGTTGTGCCAGGGTTGTTTCACCGCCCGTTATGGGGTGAATCCGCTCGATGTCCGGCTGACCTCGTCTCAGCACACGTTGGTGTCCTCTGCGCTTTCCGGGAAAAGTGGGCGTGGTTTTCAGCATCTGGAACAGCAGCGTGAAGCCTGGCATGCGCAGTTTCCGGAGGGATGGGACACATCATTCAGCTGGTTGCTGGGGTGGCCGCAGGAAAGGGTGATTGCCCTGCTGGGATTCTGCGTGTCACAGGGCATCAATGGTGTTCAGGAACGCCAGTATGGACGTACCGGAAGCAGTCCTCTGGATGGTCTGGAAACGGTGATGGGATTTGACCTGCGCGAGTGGTGGCAGCCAACGGCGGCGGGATTCTTCTGCAAACTGAACAAGCGTCAGATTTCAGACTCGCTGTCGGACGCCGGACTGAGCGATGCGGCGCGTGACGTACTGGCGATGAAGCGTAGTGAGGCCGCCGAACGCGCCGGGACAGAAATGGCTGAGACCCGTTGGGTGCCGTCTTGGATGAAACCGCGAGTGGATGTATCGAGTGACGGTGACAGTGTCACTGAGAAAGCTGCGTAAGTGCAGGATGCCGCCCGTTACCGGGCGGCAAACCCATTCCCGATCATCCTAAAGAGCCTGTTATATGACCACCAGTACTCAATTTTCCCCCGTTTCCGTTACGGAACTGGCCCGTGTGGCCGTCAATGGTGCTGCGTTTATTCACGCTGAGGAGCTGAATAATGCAGACCGCGCCGCCCTGGTGGCAGAGGCGTTGTGCCTCTTTTCCACCCGTACCGGGCTGGCGCGCACTGGAGAGGATGTCCGCACCGTAATCACCGATTTTCTTGCCGATCTGATGCACTTGTGCCGCGCAGTCGGCATTGAGCGTGATGAACTGCCCGGACTCATGATGGTTGCGGAAATGCATTTTGATGACGAAATCAACGAAGAGGGCTGACACCCATCCCGACGCCGGTACGTCCGGCGTCATTTTCTGCTGATTTCGAAAAGGGCCTCCTGCTGCCGTTCCGGCCGCGCGGCCCCGGCGGTACGCCGGTGGCGACCGCAAAGGAAAGCCGGGTTTCCCGGCCTGCATACCGCTCTCCCCCTTAACCTCCTGGCAGGCGGAACGTCCGGAGCTGTTCCCTACGGTGCCCGTTCCTGTTCCGGATACAAGGGTGAAGGCTTTGCCCGTCGGCAAGCCGCCGCCCCTGCATCCGTCACTGACGGAACGTGCGAACCGGGTCACAGCACCGGGTTCCGCCCTCCAGATGGAGGAATAAGGACACGGCAGAAAGGGCCACTGGCCCGTAACCCGAAGGAGAGAGTAGTGAATCAGATTAACAATGATGTGTACTGGTTTGAATTTCCGGCAATCCGTGGTCAGCAGGGTGGACGTGAACAGTATGTCCTGTTTGCTCCCATGAACATGCTACGCCGCATTCTGGCACCGGACGACGCAGGGGAGGTTATGTCCCGTTCTCAGCGCGAACTGAACCAGACCCGTTCCCGCCGGATCACCAAATACCTGACCCACGGACACGATACAGGTGGTGACTTCATCCTTGGGACCCTCACCGGGAACATCAACAAACCCGTGGAGTTCCGTGCAGCTGAGGGCGTTCAGGGGAACGTGGGACGTCTGTTTATCCCTATGGACGCCGAGATTAAATTGTTTGATGGCCAACACCGCGCCCGTGGGATCATGGATTATATCGCGGCGCGTCCGGAGGCCTCCGATATGATCACCTTGCTGCTGACCACCGGGCTGACGCTGGAAACCCGGCAGCAGTTTTTCTCGGACATTAACAACAATGCCAGTAAACCCGCCACGGCTATCTCGATGGCCTACAACCACAAAGACCCTCTGAACGATCTGGTCCGCCATATTGCGTCCAGTGTGGAGGCTCTGAATCAGCGCGTGGACTATGAACACAATGTTGTTCCGGCGAAAAGCGATCTGCTGGTCAGTTTCAAGGCTCTACATGATGCCACCCGAAAAATGACGGGGCTTCGTGCCGGTGATGCGGTTCCCGACAACGTCCGGAACGATGCAACGGAACTCTGGCGTTGCTGGTCCGAGGTATTACGCTGGGACTGGATCGGTGGCCAGCTTGGGGCGGGTTATTACCGTAGTGTCAGCATCGGAACGCACGGGGTGATGTTAAATGCAATTGGCCTGGCGACGGGGATGATGCTGGAACATCATACTGCTGCGTCTGTTGCCGTGCAGCTGCGCCAGCGAATGACGGAACTGCCGGAGATTGATGTGGTGGAGTATTTTAGTCATGCGCACTGGGAGGGGGTTTGCGTGGACAGCGAAACCAGAACCGTTAAGTGCGATGCCGCAGCCCAGAACAGGACTGCCACCCGACTGTTATCGTTATTCGGCTTGGACCCCGCACATCCCCATGCCTGGCTGCGTGAAGCGTGTGACGGTAGCGTCAGCGATGAACTTGTGGCCGAACTGGCCACGAAAGTCGAGACCGTGGCCAGCGAAAAGGCCTGCGCTCCTGAACGGGTAAAAGCCGAAATTCCGCTGATGCTGGCCCGAAGCAACGGGGAGTTTTTGTCAACCCTGCGGAATATTCGCAAGCTACGTCAGTGGGTGGCGTCACTGGCCGGGTGACTGGTCCGGAGCCTGCCAGGTGGGGCAGGCTTATTTTCCCCCGGTGCAGTGCATATTTTCAAGCATCGAGATAATTGCGTCGCGGGGATGTTTGCGTGGTCGGCTCCGCCAGTCCGGCAGTAACTGGCGGGTGCTCAGGGCAAGGGTGGCTAGTTCAGTCTGCCGTGACACTTCCTGCGCATTCTCCCAGTCGTGCCATGTCCGCAGACTGACGCCCATTTCCCTGGCCGCTTTCTCCCGTGACCAGCACATTCCCCTGCGCCAGAGTTTAAGTTCCCATCCGGTCATATTTATCTCATAAAAAAGTGCAGAATCTGCACTTATTTTATCGTGAAATAATTTTTTAAAAAGTGCAGATTCTGCACTTTTTTCACATTAAGGATGTGCCCCTGTCTGACGCCAGCGGGGCACACCGTTTTTTTACCAGGGTCTGCGGCCGCTCCGTGCCGTGTGGTTTAGCTATTCGCCGGTGACCTGGTGGCCGGGATTGGCGGATTTCCTGTCGCAGGTATCTCATCACAACGTCTCGCTGGCTGGCAAGGGACGCAAGCTGGCCTGCGGCCCCCATGACAGCGCTCCCCGTTGTGCTGTTCCTCCTGTTGCGACACGAAGATCCGCAACTTTTTATCCACCTGGAGGACACCATTATGCAGAAACATCACAACGGCACGGCAGCCGATACCCCTTCCACAATTGTTCCTGGCAGTGAGCAGGACGATATCCCGGATTTCCCCGAAGATTTTACGCAGCATCCACGTCATCTCATGACTGACATGGAAATGCTGGCGCTCTTTGACAGGCCATTGTGGACCTACCCACCCAACAAAATCAGAAAATAATTTGGATGCGCCTCTGCTGATGATGGCGGGGCGCACTATTTTCTGACGTCGCCTGCGCGTGCCCTACCTTGTTGTGTTGCTAATAACTGATCACCCGGTGGGGACGTTCTGCGGATTTCCTGTCGCAGGTATCTCATCACAACGTCTCGTTGGCTGGCAAGGGACGCGAAGCTGACCTGCGGCCCCCTCTGCCAGCACTCCCCGCCGTGCTGTTCCTCCTGTTGCGACACGAAGATCCGCAACTTTTATCCACCTGGAGGACACCATTATGTTGCAACACCACAACGGCACGGCAGAAGACGTGTTATCGCATTGCACTCTCAGCCAGGACATTCAACCGGATAGCGGGCAGAGGATGATCCCGTCCGTAGCCATTGACCGAATTCTGGCGCACCGTCAGGCTGGACTGGCGGCGCTGGAGAGCGCGATGCAACTGCTTACAGAAGCGAAAGTACAGTTTTCTTCTGCAGGATGCAGTCATGCCGGTGGCATGTCATTTCCTCGCCTGATGGAAAGTGCCCTGTATCACTGCGCAGACAAAAGCCGGTGGCAGAAAATTATCCTTCGCGACGTTGACCGGGAGATCTGGCAGAAACTAATGCATGATTCCGGCATGCTAACCCTGATGAACACAGATCAGATCGATGCCTGGCATACGTCGCTGTACAGCGATGATATGCCGGAGGCTACGCTGGAAAATGTACTGGCATCATTTCGCCAGTTGCATGCCTCATCTGCGTCAATGTTTGAGCAGGGTATAGTGTCACTGTTTGAAAAACTGTCGTGGGATTACAAAACCAACAATGTGCGGAAGTTTGGAAAGAAAATCATCATCAATATGTTGGTTGATGTCACCCGCTGGGGCGTCAGTGCTCATCAACGTGGTATCACACGCCTCGACGATCTGTATAAAGCTTTCTGCTGGCTGGACAATAAATCCGTGCCCGATTTTCGTGACGGAGCTGGATGCCAGTTCCGGGATTTTGTGCATACAAATCAGCTTAACGGTGAGGATTTCACGTCAGAGTATTTCAGTCTGCGGTATTTCAAAAAAGGATCAGGTCATATCACCTTTATTCGCATGGACCTGGTTGAAAAGATGAATGACATTCTGGCCTGTCATTATCCGAATGCATTACCTCCTGCGTAAATCAGCTATCCGGCAGTCTGTCAAAGGACTGCCTATTTATGTGTGCGGAGTGTTTTTCTCTTGTGCATTCAGCTTTTTGCCGGACTACGGCGCAAGGTATTCCCGTCATAACCTGCATCACTGACCCGACAGAAACAAGGTACGCACAGCTTTACTCCCTGTTTCTGTCGGTCCGGTGACGCGAACGGTTGACGTGAACAACCTGAATGCGCCGCAGTCCACAAAGACTGACGGCATAAAGAGTGATAACAGGAGGATATACAGATGGCCTTTTACCGCGTCAGCCCGGAACAAATTGCATCTATTGCCCGATACGCCTGCGATGTTGCAGGGATTATCAACCCAACCTTTGCCGTAGTGTTTTCCCGCGAACTGGCGAAAGTGAATGCGCAGTCTATGGCCACATTGTCGGACAGTGATGTGTATACAGATGAGATAAGCGATGAATTTGTCGAGGAAATGAAATGTTTTGATGCTGCGCAAACACTGGCCTTTATCTGCCACTATCGGTACCAGGTTACGGAAGAATCATTTTTTTCTGCCTCTGTCATTGGCATTTTACTGGAGCAGGTAGCCTCACACTGTCGGGGGGAAATTATCCGGATGGCAGAACAACAAAAAAGTGAACAAGAAGGAGGAGAATTTTGCACAGATTGTGAAAAAGTCAGGCGACTTCTGGTGAAAAAAATTGACCCACTGACAGACATGCTGATTGCCGGATTGAGTGGAAAACTTCGCTGGAAATGGGGAATGTAAATCAGGAAATCAGGAAGGACGTAAATGTCCTTCCTGTTACAACTATTGGTTTTCTGAAATTGCTGGATTAGCTTGCTTCTGATTGCGATTTTTTTTGATAACTTTTTTCTTTTCCGCATCACGCATGATGTCACGTAATGCTCTGTCACTAATCTCATAGCCCGCTGTTTTAAGCGTCTCTTTGATGTCGGTCAGGGTATACCCTTTAGTTTTCACCAGTGCTATTAGATCGTCACGGATCGCAGCCAAAAAATCCTGCTGCGTTTTTCTCTGCGGCGTTAAATCTGGTAATCCAGACAAGGCCTCTTTTGCCTTTTGAATGTCAGCGTCGGAATAAAACGTTTTTTTACTCATCTGCACACCTTAAATAATCAAAAAATCCGATAAATCATACCAGTTATGTCAAAAAAGTGGCAGTGCTCTGCACTGCCGATGCCGTCAAAACCGCCATAGGCGAAACCGATACTGACGTGTATAATGGCCTAAAAAACGGGACAGGATGTGCATTTGTAATACCGCGCACGCACGATATTACAAATGCCACCTGGTCAGGGCTTCGCCCCGACACCCCAGTAAGGAGCCCGCATGAGCGACAAAGTATCCCGAAGGGGAAGCGATAAACGGCAGAAAACCGTGATTAAGACCGTGAGATTCACTCCGGATGAAAACGAGAAGGTTGAGGCTCAAGCCGAACTAACGGGGCAATCTGTATCGGCATTTATCAGAAATGCGGCGCTGAACAGAAAGGTTACTGCAAAAGCTGACGAAACCTTTCTGACCGAACTTATGCGGCTCGGGAGATTGCAAAAACATCTTTTCGTAGAAGGGAAACGGGTTGGTGATAAAGATTACGCGGATGTGCTTGTTGCCATTACTGATCTGGCAAATGCATTCAGAAAACAACTGATGAATAACGATTAAACCGGAGAGAACAGCAACATTATGATCGCCGTCATTCCACCGAAACGCAGAGATGGAAAGTCCTCATTTATGGACCTGGTCTCCTATGTTTCCGTGCGTGATGAAGCGCGTGATGATGACCTGGTGGAAGCGGTAAAAGCCTCCGGGATGAAACCTGAAATGCCTCATCGCAGTCGTTTTTCCCGCCTTGTGGACTACGCCACAAAATTGCGTGATGAGTCATTTGTCTCACTGGTCGATGTGATGCCGGACGGCGGGGAGTGGGTCAATTTTTACGGGGTGACATGCTTTCATAACTGCACGTCCATCGAAATGGCAGCAGACGAAATGGAGTTCACCGCACGACAGGCAAAATTTGCTCACGAAAACAGTGACCCTGTTTTTCACTACCTTCTCAGCTGGCAGTCACATGAAAGTCCGCGCCCTGAACAGATTTATGACTCTGTTCGTCATTCCCTGCGAAAACTAGGAATGTCCGATCACCAGTTTGTCGCAGCTGTTCATACCGATACTGACAACCTGCACGTTCACGTTGCTGTTAACCGCGTACACCCGGAAACAGGCTACCTGAACAGACTGGCGTTCAGTCAGGAAAAGCTGAACAAAGCGTGTCGTGAACTGGAACTCAGGCACGGTTTTTCACCCGACAATGGTTGCTACGTTATCACTCCGGACAAACGTATTGTCCGCAGGACATCCGTAGAGCGTGACAGACAGAGCGCATGGAAACGTGGCCGGACACAAAGTCTGAAAGAATACATTGCCGATACCGCGATTGCCGGACTACGGGAAGAGCCTGTTACTGACTGGCCGTCCCTGCATCAGCGCTTTGCGAAAGAAGGTCTCGTTCTGGTTCAGGAAAAGGGTGACCTGATGGTGAAAGATGCCTGGGAGCGTGAGCGTCCAGGTGTCACTCTGACGGCGTATGGCCCGGCATGGCGATCGGAAAAACTCATCAAAAAACTGGGGGAATTCACACCGCCGGCGCAGGATATTTTTCATCAGGTGACGCAGGTTGGTCGCTACGATCCCGCGAAAGTAACAACCTCTTCACGTCCTGAAAAAATGACGGAAACGAAGAGCCTCTCAGACTTTGCCATTGCCAGACTGCGCGCACCGCTGATGGCACTGGACCAGGATCCTGAGAAGCGGAATATACAGTCAGTGCATACCCTTCTTGCGCAGTCAGGACTGTATCTGCAGGAGCAACACGGCAAACTGGTTATCTGTGACGGTTATGACAGAACGCGTACGCCGGTTCGTGCAGAACGCGTCTGGCCAGCGCTTACAAAATCGGTCATGGAAAGTTATGAAGGGGGCTGGAAGCCTGTTCCAGCGGATATTTTCCAGCAGGTTCCACCGACAGAACGATACACCGGAGCCGGACTGGAGGCGACACCGGTCAGTGACCGCGAGTGGCGAAAACTGCGAACCGGTTCTGGTCCGCAGGGCGCACTCAAACGTGAAATTTTCTCGGATAAGGAAAGTCTGTGGGGGTATGCGATATCTCACTGCCGGCAGGAGATAGAAACGTTGATCAGCGGCGACGAATTCACCTGGTCACGCTGCCATGAGATTTTTGCGCGGCAGGGACTGCTGCTGATGCGAGAGCATCAGGGGCTGGTAGTTATGGACGCGTACAATCATGACCAGACGCCCGTGAAAGCGAGTCATGTTCATCCGGACCTGACGCTTGCAAGAGCGGAACCCCATGCTGGTTCATTTGAACAGGTACCGACAAATATCTTTGAGCGTGTTCCACCGGAAAGCCGGTATAACCCGGAACTGGCCGTGAGCGATCGTGATATTCCAGGCATGAAACGTGACCCTGAACTCCGTCGCCAGCGGCGTGAAGCACGTGCAGTTGCGCGCGAAGATCTGAAGGCTCGTTACTCAGCGTGGCGCGCAAACTGGCGCCGGCCGGATTTGCGTGGACGGGAACGTTATCAGGAAATTCATAACGACTGCCGGATACGCAAAGCCCATATCCGGGTGCAACACCGCGACCCGCTGGTCAGAAAACTGCATTACCATATTGCAGAAGTACAACGTATGCAGGCGCTGATTGCGCTGAAGAACGCGATGAAAGCCGAGCGGATGGAACTGATAGGTGAGGGGAAATGGTACCCGCCGTCGTACCGGCAGTGGGTTGAGGTGGAAGCGCTGAAAGGTGACAAGGCTGCGATATCGCAACTGCGTGGATGGGATTATCGTGATCGCCGTGGTGATGCAGTAAAAGTGACAACGGACAATCGGTGTGTCGTGATTTGTGAGCCGGGAGGTACGCCGGTATATTCCGGAGTTCCTGGGCTTAAGCCTGCACTACAGAAGAATGGTCGTGTGCAGTTCCGCGACGCAGAAACCGGGCAGCATGTCTGTACGGACTACGGCGATCGTGTGATATTCGGGAACAGCCGAAATTACGACACGCTGAAACAGAATATGGTGAGAGTCTCCCCCATATTGTTCAGTCGCTCTCCGGATGTGGCAATGGCTCCTCAGGGCGACAATGAACAGTTCAACCAGGCTTTTGCGAACATGGTAGCGTGGCACAATGTTAATCGACAGGACGGTGCTGAGTACCTGATTTCGCGGTCTGATGTTGACCGGTTACGTGTTGAAAGTGAACAGCGCTTTACGGATATGGCGAGTCAGAATAATGAAGCTCAGTATGAGCGTGAGGAACCCCAGAATACCTGGCAGCCACCTTCACCAAGATAAGAGTGGCATTAACAGTAAACAGGATGGTTGCGGAAATGGATGGTGCTCTAAAACAAGCAGATTTATCGTATCTGCCTGAACAAGTCTCTCAGGCAGCCAGGGAACTTGTTGACCTGAAATTTCGAATTGATATGGCTGCCAGAAATGATACATCGGATATTCCGGATGATTTACACGGAAGGATGAGAGGTGGTGAGTGGGGCCCTCATTTCGGACTGGAATTTTTCTGCTGTATTATTCCGTTCCTCCCGAGAGACTTTGAGTCCTGCTCTGCAACTGAACAGTTAGTGCCTACATATCACACCTTTGGTTGCAGCTGGCGTTGGTGGCCAGATCGCTATTGCGATGAAAAAGATGAGCAAAATATCAGGTATCATATTTTTTCTGATCCGGGTCTGAAAAGCACGAGCTACACTTTTATCCCTCAACTGGGCCTCTTTTGCCCGGGGGAGGGTAAGAATAGAGTAAACTTTTGCCGTCATCATAACATCGAGTACATTCCTGCTCGCGTTTATCCCCATGACTACCCTGAAGCCAAACGCATTTCTATATATGTACTGAGAATTGCGGGCGGCAGGGATGTATGGGCTGTCCTTGATAATCGCTATGTGCAGAAAGTCAGTCACTATGCTTATGCACTGCCACTATTACGTGCCTATGGCGTAACCATCGCCGAAAAATGGCCTGGAACATTGCCATCGCTATCAGATATCCTGGCAAATATGCAGAGATGTTCAGATGATTCGATTTTTCATAATACCGTGATTGACATAAAGGCTGTCCAGGACCTACTCGACAGTAATGAAGCTGACAAAAACACCGGAGAATGCTTTGTCAAAACCAGCATACTTGAATTGCCCCTGAGAGGTACTTTTCGCGTTGGTTTGATTGCACTGGCTTTATGTATGGTTTCTCTAATTGGTTACCGTTTTTTCTCTGAGGGAGTGTTGGGGAGCCTTTTGCTTTGCACCGCTGCATTTTTATCCGGGAGCATTGCTGTAGTTACATTGCCGATGTTTAGTATCAAACGTAAGTCCCTGATAGAGTAGTTGACTGCTGAGTGAAATTTCTGACGAAATAAACCGACTAGCTGAGCCGGGTTCCCCCGTTTGAACTTTCTCATGTTGATGTCATTGCATTAAGTGCAAACATTCTTGACAGCCACTCTTCCACACATTCTTGGTCGACTGGTCTGCTTTTCAGACCTTCGGCAGGACTAACGTTGAAAAACCAATATTCCCCATCGTAAAGCATACTTTTGCTCTGCCAGGACACGTAACCTGAGGCCCGGTATCGCTTTCCGGGTATGAATTCTTCAAAACGATATTCAATCCCACCGTTTTCATTCACTTGTGGAGTAAAACGAAACCGGGTTACTTCCTCTGGTAATAACAGATGAGGGCATTCCGAATCTTCTCGCAGGGAATCATCTCCCCTGAAACCCGGGACTTTAAATACGATTGAGAACACAGGCAGTGGGAAGACGAATGGGGCTACTTTTTCGTTTTTCACAGCGGAATAGCACTCCAGATTTCTCACACCGGTAAAAACGATACTAAATCCCATATTGCTGTAACGAGCTATAGTGTCGTTAAGGAGTTTGAAAAGGATTTTTTGTCTATGGGAAAGCTCATATCTGCGGGTTTTGCTGCGATTGTCTTTCTCAGCCTGGCTGTTGACGCCCGCTTTTAAGCGATCAACATATGTTTCTTTTTTCACTTTGTGCTCCTTCTTTTCGGCGACAACGATCTTTAACATACTAGGCGTCCTAGATCACCAGTGGCGTAGGTTTATCCTGTAGCTGATTGGCGGAGGCTAAGGGGATGGTGTTGAAAGCGAGCATCACAAGGGGATCACAGAATTAATAACGGCGGGCCACGTCACTGAAATGTCCATCCTGCTGCACAACAGACTTGATAGGGGTTGACATTTAACTTCAAGGCCTTATCCTTATACATAAGAAGCGTCAACGATGCTTTGAAAAACAGGTGATACGCTACCATTAAGTGCGACTTGAAAAACAGGTGATACGCTACCATCAAGTGCGACTTGAAAAACAGGTGATACGCTACCATTAAGTGCGACTTGAAAAAATTTTAAAAGTGGCTTTTTAGCCACTTTTTTTTCGCCTGAAGGATCTCGCGATGAAATTCTACACTGTCAGTGATTCTTACATCAGTCATTTGAAAGCCGTTGATAGCCGTGTCCCCGATAATTATGGCGGTGGGCGTGCTTTCATTGGTATTGTTCTTGAAGTTAACGGGTTGAAGTATCTTGCCCCACTAACGTCATATAAGCCCAAGCAGGACACTCTACAACCATCATCACCTACAATTTTCAAACTTCATGAACGTAACAATCCGGATAACAAGTTAGGTATGGTCTGCCTTAACAACATGTTACCGGTGACTGATGAGGTTATCGAATTGTTAGATATGGATGCCCAACCCGCTCGCTACCAGAAAATGCTTTACCGGCAGTTTGAATTTATCAAACTGCATGCAGCTGATATTGAAACTAAGGCTCAGAATTTATATAAGATTGTAACCGTTGATAAGCATGTTTTTTTCTGCAGAATTAGTTGTGATTTCGAACTTCTGGAAGAAGCATTAAAATCGTACACTGAGCAATGATTGAAGTGCTTATGGTGTAAAAACAAAAAAGGCCGCTTTCGCGGCCTTTTGATTACTTCATCGACAGTTTAGGTTGCTGGACCCACTCTGTATGATCGCTTTTCAGCATGCACTTATACTGTGAACCGTTGCGTTCCACATTCAGCCCTACCGTATAGTTTTTCTCACCATCAGTGCAGGTGAACATTCTCTGCTGATTGCTGGCCAGTGTGCTGGAAATCAGCTCAAGCTGATTGTTCATCAGCCGGAGTTGATTGGTCGCTTCGGTGTCTGAGACTGGCTGAGTGGCCATTGCAAGTGAAGAGAAGCAGAGCAGGGGAGCAAGAAGTAATTTTTTCATGGAATGATCCTGTTTAGCCCGTTAAGGGGTGATTGTTAATGAAGGGAGAATGTGCGGAGTATTCGATCTGACGTCAGTTAATAAACCAGTCGTCAAAGTCCGTGTGTGTGGTGGGGAGAGAAGATGTTGCGATGCAGACATCCCCATAACCACCATCATGAGATGCGGAATAGCGTGCTGCTGCGATCGCATCATCCAGTGAGCTGAAAACAGCTATTACCTCTTCGTCACCGTCTGCCGTACGGATGCAGTAATTTGCATCACGAGGTAAGGTGTCCTGTATGTAGACATACCCAGCTGTATCATGCGGTGAGCCATACAACTTCCTGAAGGTGAAATTATTCAGTTCGATTTTGTTGTCATCGACTGGCTCTTTTTCTTTAATATCTCTGAGCTCCTGTTCATACCCGGAGCGATCGCAATTGCCACTGGCCACCTCATCAGCCCATTTTCCAGGTATAATTTCTTCCCCTATTGCGTTAATGGATGAGAGTACATCCGCGCAGGAGAGCGACAGGCCAGAAGTGTCGCGAATTTGCCTCCATCCCAGTTCCCAGCCGACTTGTTCCACATGGAATGAAGTCTGTAACCCCAATCGCAATTGAGCGCGAAGTTCGATTAACTTGCTTTCCAGGGCAATCAGCGCGCAAAGCTGTTCATAATCTGACGTCGTTTTGTACATCGCCATTTCCTTCATTCTGGCCATTCCATGCTCATGGGGAGCGATTCATCAAACGTTTGTGGCGGGGAAATGCTATTTCTTGCAGGAGAGACTGGACGGTTCTCAGGGAGGGGCAACGACAGGTTTTTAAGCATCGCGTCTGAGGCTGGGGCATCATCAGGTTGATGTGTAGCTGAATCACCCTGCTGGCTAAGCGTGATATAGCGAATGGTGCGCTCGGCCATGGTGGTGGTGCGAATGATATCCAGAGCCTCTTCCCACAGATTTTTTTCCCGTCCGGCAAAATCCATGTCATATGCTGTCAGCAGGTTATGCGCTTCCTGTCGATTGGCCAGCCGTTGCTGGAAGGTATCTATCATTTTCCATGGCTCTGCAGCCTGTTTTTTGCGCCGACGTGACGGCTTTTCCGTCAGCACGCCGATAATTCTGCTGACGTTCTCCGGCGTCGGGAGACGGCGTTGTGCCGTCCGGGGAACAAGTTTACGCAACTGTTCCAGTTTGGGCGGGTTAATCGTGATATAGCGGTTGATAACAAGAGGGTATTTGCAGGTTTTCTCTTTCGGCTCAATATAGAACGATGCTCCCGGTACCGGGTCCCCCTGAAACACGGTGTAGTTTTCACCTGGCTGCAGCTTTATCAGATCCTGAACGTTGATTTTGTTCTCCATCTGAATATTGATATGGTCACCGTCAATCCAGGAGGTTCCGATAATCCCATCCCTGCGTTGCAGGTTGACCATGTTTGCCCGGGCTTCCTTGCCGGCGGCATTACTAATGGTCTGGGCTGTTTTGTCATCGCTGACGATTTTGCCAGCCACTTTGGTGCCGGCGTTCTGCATTAGCGTAGCGACGTTGGCGGCTGATGTCTGGGTTTCAATACGTTCCTGATCCTGCCCCATCATTATCAGCGCGAAATCCAGCGATCGAACCTGAGTGGCCTGAACGGCAATACGTTCGGTGTAAAATGCCCCGACTTCATCAAGGTAGCTGATGTAGGGATACGCACCCTTGTACTTCGTTATCTCAAGCGCTTCCGAGTCCAGTCCTTCCAGCCTGTATCCGAGGTCGCGCGCCAGTATCATACTTTGCTGAGTGATAAACATGCGCCCCAGTGCAGAGGTGGTGTGTTGGGACGTGTTCATGGCCGGTATCAGCGTCAACAGGATACGGTCGCTGTGGATAGAATCGCGGATATCGATATCCCCCGCATCTTCCGCAAAGATATCGCCAAAGGTTTCCGTGAAGGTGCTGAATGTCTCCAGAAACTGCCCGGTAAGATAACTGTGCTGTTTACGCGGCTCTTCCGTCCAAGCTGATGGTGTGCGGACGAGTGCCATGTCAAACCCCGGGACATCCACCAGGTAGTTATACAACGGAGAGACTGCTTCTTCCGGCCACTGATCGTCCACGGCCCGGCAGTACAGTTCGGCGAGTTTCTCCAGAGACATGAATTCGCGTAGCAGCTGCAGTGACATGGTTTTGTTTTCCCGGACACACCAGAATTTGGTGCCAAAAACCAGCGCCTTGTTCATCCCGATGGCCCTGGACTGCCATTCCCCCCCCTGAACGTTCGTAGGTAGCGCGGATTGCATGGTTTCAGCGATAAAAGCTTCTGTGCTGAGGCTAAAGGGATTAAAGGTATTCGACTGTGGCCGGCTTTTATCGCCCTTGTGAATTATCTCACTGCGCGACATGCCGCCGGTCATGAAGTTAATGAACTCCACATCGTCTTCGCGGCCAAAACGGAGAGACAGGTACCAGACTGTCCTGGCCGTATCGTTCTGCGCCTTACCATCGACAAAGGTGAAACCCCGACCCCAGCAAAACGAATTCAGCATCCAGGCATAGATGGTTTCTGTTTTCCCGCCACCAGTGCCGGCGAAGAACATGACGTGCCGTGTAAGGTCGTCCAGGGTCAGCCAGAGCTCGCGGCCGACGTCGTTAACTCGCTGGAAGCCGAGATAAAAAATTCCCCGTCCGGTGCGTTCCTGTCTGGATTCATACTGAAAGAGAGAGGGGAAGGCCTTAAACAAGCTGCGACGCACCTTCCTGTCTTCCGATGGATCCACTTTATTGAGATTCAGTGGCATGCGCATCGGCATGCGCCAGCGATGTGTACCGAAGCTGATACTGGCAACGGTGGCCAGTATCAGGCAAATCGGTATAGACAGTGGCCAGATGATACCGACCACCACGCTGCCTGCCATTATGACGGCATACAGCATGTGATCGCGCAGTATCTCGAGGAGAGGAGATCCCCAGGCGCTGCGGTTAATCATCGCCTGGTTAACAGAGGGGTTAGGCATGTACTACTCCTGAGCGTTGACGGTTTGCAGGAAACGATCAGCCTGTTCAGGGGACATCGGATCGGTGGTTTTCAGGAACAGGTCGATTTTGGCCGGTTCGGCCAGTAACCCGGAGGAAAGATGGAAGCCGGTGTCGGTAAGTACCCATGGCGTCCCTTCAAAGCCGAACTGGCGGAAGCCGAGGTCATTGACCGCGACGGCAGCGGCAGCCGCTTTTTCACATTCAGGATTGATCGGCTCGCTGCTCTCGTTACCCGGCATGGCCATGCCGGCATCGGCATGGAACAGCTCAAGCCAGCCAGAAGCACGTCTGGCCGGGTCTTTCTGGCAGAGCAGGGGCACTATCTTCTTCACGGCATCGCCACCGTCATTCACGACTGAGACCGGAAAGACAACTACGTTATATTCCTGCGCCAGACGCTCTATTGACGGTTCCGCTATTCTGCAGGCGCCACACGTCGGATCGAGGAAGGCGAAAAGTGTCCTCTCATGGCCAGAAGAGAGCGTGATCGTAAACATCCCGCGCGCAGCATTGCGTTTAAGTACTTCTGCCATCTGCAGGCGGGCAGCCGTTTGCGTGGAAACCTGCGGTGAGTCATGAATTACCGGCGCTGCCGGAGAACTGGTCGGTGTCACCGGAGGGGCCGAAGGTGCGGGAGGTTGTAGCGCTGCGGCCGGTGATGTGGGTAACGCGTTTCGGTTATCCCGCATTGTGTTCTGCATATTCTGCGATTCGGTGGCCGCAACGTGCGCAATTGTTTCGTTGATGTGGGTCTGGAGTGCTGGAGTCGTGGGGGCTGCTGTTATTGCGGTGGCCAGTCCATTATCCAGTTTCCTGATCGGGGCTTGCCAGGTCTCCCGGGGGGCTCCAGTCGATATGCTGACTGAGGTTGCCACCTTGTCTGGTACATTCCCATATAAATCACCTGGCGTGGCGTGGTACCACACGGCGGAGGTTATCAGTGCACCGGCAACAGCTGAGGCCAGATATTTGAGCCCGCGGGTGGTGATGGCGTTGCGTTGTTTTCTCAGGTGTAACGAAATGGCATTGAGTACGTCACGGGCATCGTGCTGTGGGTCGTCGATTAGAGTGATGGCTTCATTTGAGTAAGAGTAGGTTCCAATTAGCTTTTTCTCATGATTGATCAGGTTTCGTGGCTCGCGAAAAATGGCCAGAGTTTGTGGAATGTCATGACCTTGCTGATGCAGGACCACGATAAAATCATTACTTTTAAAAGCGGAATAGGTGTTTTCTGAGGGCATGACAGCCTCCGTCAGGGATGTAAAGGAAATCTGGATAAGGGGGATGGGGAGAAAGGCAGAAGCGGATTAGCCCAGGCCACCAAGACAATCCATGTGACAGGGTGAATAGTCGTGAGAGCTATGGTGGCTACGTCCACCTATCAGCATCAGTCCGGTAGTTAACAATGTGAAGAGCACCGCCAGCTTCAGATAACGTCTGAACACCGACCAACGCACCCGGCTTTCCGCCTGTTTAATGTCTGACAGCATTGCTGTTGCATCGGGTACGTGTACATTCATCTGCAGGGGCAGTATTTCTGCGTTCGGCGCCTGGCTATATAGCTGGTTATCGTGAATATGAAGCTGCACTGGCCGCCGAATGACGGCCAGTGTCCGGGGAGGTGCATTCACGGCGGCACAATCAAATACATAGATGAATCCGTCATGGCAAAAAACCACACTGTTTATTTTCGGGGGCATACAGACTCCGTTAGCGAAGAGGGCATTCAGGGACAGGAATAAGTGGCAGTGGGGGGCTCAGAGGTATAGGTATTTCTCCAGGAGGATCTTCAGAACCGTTAGCAGAAGCACCGTCAGGGTGCTTAGTGACAGGATTATAAATCCCTCTCTGCCGCTTATCGCTGGCTGGCGCGTGTCATCTTCGATGGCGTTTTCAATGGCAGACAGTATTTGTCTTACATCATGTCCCGATGTCTCCGTCAGCGGGACAACCATATCTGACCCGGGATATAAGCCGACAAGTCGGCCATTGTGGATGAACGTATGTGCGGGCTGGCAAAAAGCGGCCAGTTGCTGTGGTGCTATCTCCTCGGTGTGATACATCACAAAAATACAGCCTTTGCAGCGAAAGGCCTGGTACGTGACTTCGGAAGACATCGGTATCTCCATCAGTGGCGGAATACAATTTCAGGTGGTGGGGGATCAAAACGGCAGTTCGTTGTCTTCCTGCCCCGGGCGAGAAAGCACGTCGTCGGTCAGGGACCAGTTATTGCGGATACGACGTTTACGATCACGGTCCGGCTGGGGTTCATCCCAGATGAGGCCAAGCGACAGCATATCGACACGAAAGCCATCGATAGCTTCCTCCACGCAGACCTCCGGGCAGGGTAGTCCCATCCGGATAGCTTCATTTTCGGTACGGGCAACGGCCACAATGCCAGCTCCTTCGATAAATCCTTTTGTCGTATTGGCGCGGTGCAAACCATAGAACAACGTGCGATCGATGCCTTTCAGCCAGAGCCAGTTTGGCGGTGTCAGGCGCAGGTCGTGCGCATAAAGCCAGACCAGACCGCTTCTGACATAACGGTGCTCCTGTAGCCAGCGTTTCGCCCCTTCACTCCGGGTTACTCGTATGAATGCAGGTTTAGCCAGCGAGTACACCGGAACTGAAAACTTGCCGCTGTCTCTGCGGCTTCTGATACGACAGGAGCGGTTTAGCATGTCCATCAGGGCCTTAGCCGCAGGCCTGTCATCGAGGAAGAACTGCAGGCCGAAGATGGCGAACAGTGCTTTCTCGTGTGGTGACAGGCTTTTCCAGCCAGTCAGTGGTTTACCGAGCTGAGCAAGAAACACCTCACGGCAGCGGGCGACATCGAGCTGCATATTGCTGATGAGCTGATGCTCCTGTGCAAATTCTTCCGGCCTTTGTGCTGGCCGGCGTTCCGGACGACGCTCATCGAGCAACAAACGATGCGGGTCACCTTCATTAAGTATCGGCGCGATGGCCGGGGAGATACTCTCCATGGCGAACGGCAGAGTATGAATATTCAGCACGCGGCGGGTATACCAGTTCCGGGCAGGGTGGCGTACCCAGCTCCACAGGGAGGCTATGGATAGTGGGATGAGGAAAATCATCAGGATACCAGTGGTCTGTTCCATAACGGCCACCCACTGCTCAAAGGAGACGTTTTCAGCATTATTGCCTGTTGTGGCCAGAAGGTTGTAGCGGGGAGCTGCAAGGGCATGGAATGGACCGAAATCGACCATTCCCCATAGCGTATGCAGGATGAAACAGGACCAGAAGACGAACTCCGGCAAAAAGAGCCAGGCAACCAGCAGTAGCAGCAGGCCAAGTACGGCAAGGGCCCCCCCGAATTCCATGGGGTCACTGGCGGCACCAGGACGGACAGATGACATGGAGAACACCTCCGCAATCAGTAGTGAAAAAATGAACGGGTATGAAATAATGTTGAACAGCAGATTTGCTTTGAGGATTAAATATATTTCTGAATGGGGATCAGGATGAAAATATGGAACGGCATGAAGAGTTATAATTGATCGGTAGTATATTATTTATTTTTGGATCTGATATGGATCTCCTTTTGTTTTGCAATTGCCGGGATTTATTTTTATCGCACTTCAATAATATGATCTGTGATAAAGGGAATTTTCAGGATATTGATCTGAGTGATTGAGCGTAAGATAAAAAGAGCCGGTTATAAAAACCGGCAAGGGGCACTTTAAACTGGAGGAATAAAATAGTCTTTTTAGATTAGGTCAGGAACAGGCATGCCAGCAAGCGTTTCCAACTTCACACGTTTTTGCTTCACAATTTCTGGGAAGTTAAAACTGTAGGAGTAACCTTTGTTGTTCATGCCGTGAATGTGGTCAGCCAGGTTTGAAGCCGCATAAGTATCAATGGGGATCATCGGCAGCGACGCAAACTTCGTATACAGACGTAGCTTAGAGCCTTCTACTTCGGTGTGAGTCAGGCTGTAGGCGTCGAATCCTATGACATCCATGACGTTCCCTGGATAGATGCGGATGTACACGATCGTGCCCTGATTGTAGTCAAAGCCGATATAAGTGCTTTTCCAGAACAGCCAACCTTCGGAGTCTTTCGTCGGGTTGAAGTGGCCTGTTGCTCTGATTTCGTTCAGAACGGACAGGATCTTCTGTTTGCGGTTTTTGGCGATAAGATAATTCACGGCAAAAGGTGCAATCAGTAAGAACCAACTGCATATCGCAATCATATATTCAGTGTTATGTGCATACGGTGAATCTAAGACAAATAAAGTGAATAATGGCGAGAATATAACAAGGGTAATCACGCCGAAACGTAAGAAAATGCCTTTGACAACTTCATAAAGAAGCCACCATTTTGGAAACCGTGCAATCATTTTTTATCCCTCCATCTTGTTTATTATATTTTATAATGTTGCTGTAGATGTGTCCATAATTTATCCATTAATGCCGTCTTTATCTGCTGGGTTGCTGTTTAAGCCTTTAGAATTGATGCCTGGGGTCTGTCGTATATTTCTTCCTCCCCCAACAAATATATCTTTAACAGAATTAGCCATACTCCCGAGTGTATTCGGTGCATCACGTCCACCAAGGAATGAGATGACATAATCGGGTAGGTAAGCCTGAAGGGCAAACATGCTGGACACCAGAGCAGTACAAAGACGTGCATAAATCATTAAAAAACCGATTAAACTGAACACCCCTGTTAAGGAATTCGCCTGTACGTTAACTAGTGCAGCTCCGAATAGTGCGTGCAAAATCGTACCCGCAGCCACAATGGCTACAGAGGCAAAGAAAAAGCCGAATACCATCAGGGGCGGGCGTATCATCGTGTCAATGAGGTAGATATACCCGTAGGCAGCTCTGCTGCCTCTGTCCTGTGAAGTGCCGAGATGCGTTGCTCCCCAGAGTGGTCCGGCAGTACAACCAACCAATACGCTGACAATCCAGTTGCCAATCCCGGTCATCCAGTAGATGAAAGGGATAAAAGGCAGGTAGATCGATAGTGAAAAGCCAGCGGTGAACATAAGCAAAAGCAGGAAGTAGACTGCGGGTGATATTGCATCCAGACCTTTGTTGATTCCACTTACTGTGCCGGTAGTAAGGTCTAATGCTTTACCCAAAAGGGAGCCATCACCGACAGCTGCGATGACCCTGGCTGCTGTAAAAGCAGTCAGAGTTCCCTCTGCAGCTAACAAAGTGTAATCTCCGACATTTTTCATTTTAATCAGAGGATTAACTTGATTGCTTTCTGTCCCTGTTCCACTGGCAGACGTGGTGATCCAAGTTGTTAATTTCTGCATTGGACCCGCAATTGTATTCATTAAAACGCTATTGGGGTCATTCCCGTTCCCTGCTTTTTGTTCATCCTTTGACACTGTTGTTCCCAGCGCAGGTGCATAGGTGCTGTTCTGCAACTGAGTCCGATAAGCTCCCATCACTGCGGTGAACAGATCTGCGTTGCCCACTTCCCCCAGAGCCGACATACCGCTGGTTGCTGGCGCACGGCTGGCCACTTCTGACAGGCGTTGGTTTGCGGTCGCAAAAGTCTGATACCAGGCTCCCAGTGCCGCCCAGCCATAGGTATCAAGATAATTTCTCAGGCTGTCCTGTATGCCGCTTTGTTCATTCTGTGCCGGCAGCGCTTTCTGAACCGTCTGCTCATAGGTATTTGCAGCCTGTTGTATCCGGCTTTCAACGTCTGGCAGTGTGCCGGAATCATTTGTCCGTTTCTCCTTAAACCCCTTAACAAATTCGCTGGCCGCACTATCCATGTCCTTGATCATTGCATCCATAGCCGAATGCTGTGCATCCACAATTTCACGGGTATCACTGGAGCTGAACGGGTTAAAAAAACTGCCGGAAGATGAGGAACCTGAACTCTGCTGTTCCGGAATACTGGCTGTTCCGCAGACTCCACTGCCATTACTCACCCGGAACGTGTAGTTACCGCCACTGGTACCGGAGGAGTCCGCCATTTTGGGTGTGGAAGAGGGCGCGGTACTGTTGTAGTCATCGAGGGCACTGTTGATGGCGTATTTGCACAGCTGCATTTCAAAAATTCCGCGTGCGGCCGTACGCGTGGAAGACTGGGTGGGTTGCATTGTAAGTGAATAGCCGCTGGCAATATCATCAGCGGCCTTCTGTACCATCAGGTTAGCCGACCCAATCCCCATAATAGAGGCCCCCCAGAGCATGGTAAGCTGCGCCAGACTCCAGCCGTTACCGGTGGGGACTATCATCAGAAACCCCGCAGTGGTGCTCAGAGTACCAACGATATCCCGGTCAGCGCTGAATACCTTACCCTGATGACCCGTTTTATTGATGTGCCGCAGGCCAATAAAGATAAACCAGACGACGGCAAGAATGGCGATGATGCCATTAAAAAGGGCAAAAAGATTACCGATCATCGTCGTGTTGCCACCGGCAAGCGGGTTAGTCACCACATCGCCAAAGATTGTGACCAGAGCCTGACGGGACAGGTCCTGGGCATTGGTGGCAGCTGACACGATATCTTCATAGGTGACGGCTGCCCGTGCCGATACGACAGGCGTAAGAAGGCCTGCGCAGAGCGCAAGAAAAGTTTTTTTCACGGGAACTCCGGGAGATTACAGGGGGCCGGGAAGGCAAAGAAAACCGGGCAGAATGCCCTCTTTTCAGCTGTTGAGAATGTCCAGGTTATTTCCCCCGGATCGCGTCGCGAACAGCATCGGTTTCCGCCATAAAATGACGGAAAGTACCGCGTTCAGCGAGACTCACCCGACGGTTACGTAACTGCCAAAGCCGGTAAGTCACAATAAGGGCCTTTGACCAGGCCACCCCTGCACCGGAAAGCAGAACCAGAGCGGTAGTGAACTGATGGAACGTTATCCCACTACCGATGATCACTGGAGCGAGTGTAAATAAAGGTACCGGAACTGCCAGGAGCCAGAACATGATCCGCCAGCGACGCCGTTGTGTCAGGTAGTTTTTCTCCAGCTCTTCTGCTGTCAGCCCGGATGCTGCCACTGCGGCTGACCAGTCCGGAGAAGACGGCGGCGCGTCGGGTACCTCCAGGTCAGGAAACGCATTGCGGATGCGTTCCATATTTCGGGCTGTTACATCGCGGGAGCTGCGAAGGAACCACTGTGTCTCCTGAACCGGTAAAAAAATACTCAGCAGACCGCGGGTGATTCGCCACAGGCGACGGGGTTTATTCTGTTTTTCGTCGATAATCATCGGGCGGTTCCCTGATTTATGGTGGCTTCAAGTTGCTGTAATCTTGGTGCATAAGCCTGGCGCGCAGAGGTGGCCAGCAACTGACCGTTAATCACATTTCCCTTTCGCAACAGTTCCTTTATGTCATTCAACTGCCAGTTAATCAGCGATGTGGTGCGGATAAGCTCTCGGGTCAGGTTATCGCCGTCCATCTGCTGCAGATCAGAGATGTATGCGGTGTTGGCATAGCGCCTGCCTGCCTCAAATGACTCAAATTCACGCCGGCTCATGTACCCCTTTGCTTTCGCTTCGGGGGAGGCCACTTCGTCAAAATATTGCGCTGCTGAAGGTGACTGGAGCGCTTCCTGCAGCGCGCTTTTTGTTGCTTCGTTGAGTTTGCTGTCGGCGACCAGAGACAGCTGGGGTTCTGAAGCCGCATCGATGATACCGTTGTATTCGTTCAACAGGCCCACGTAGCTGCGGCCCGTCAGTGTTTTCACTTCTCCTTTTCCCGGCGTACGGCCGGCAGAAGGGCGGGCGGTGTTTTTCATGTATGCCATTGCCGCATCGGTCTGCTCTTGTGTCCATGTCAGAGCTGGCGCCTGACCTTCCGGGCCTGCTCCGTCATATACCGAACGAACCTGGTTATCTCCACCCGGTAGTTCGCTGACGGCCGGGCAGACGGCTGTCCCGCCATAACGTGCATATTCGGCTGCGGTACAGTAGGCGGCATGCACATTTGCTCCATCGTAGGCCTCCCGCGCCTGGGATTCAGCGACGGCAGTAAAACGATTACGCACGGGCGCACTGCTGATCCCTCCTCCTGAGGAGAGTCGGGAGGCTGTACTACCGGCGGTGCTGCGAGTTTCCGCTGCTACACCGGAAGCGGAATCACTGCAGACGGAGTCAGGTACGGAGAACGTTCTCCTGGCTTCTTCCAGACGCTGCGTTTCATTACTGAATATCATTTGCTGACGTGTGGCTTGCCCATCCTGACTGATGACAGTGGCCAGCTTGTCTGAGTTCTGGGTGATGGCCGTTCCGGTGGCTTGCTGCATACGCAGTATTTCAGCCAGTGTCCCCTGGATGGTCGCCATCTCCGGGAGAATTTGTTGCGTCACCGGGGTACTGGCCGTCACTTCTACAGGGTAGGCATAGGTGGTCAACGGTATACCTGCTGCCATAGTTAGCAGCAGCGTCGGGAATCGGAAAATCTGCATGAAAACCTCTGTTGTCAGTTGAGAGGAATGAGAATATCGGGAAGGCGAACAGAGAACGTTCCTGGTGGCAAACTGACCAGGGGAAAGGTCTGAAATCGCCGGGTTATCCGCCCCCGGTGATTGCGTGTATCGATAACCGTCAGACCACGCCGCTGTATTTGCGGGTATAGCGGGGGGGTTATGTCCATCACCGGGCGATCCCCCGAACTGAGCGGGGGGGTGTCCGGTGAATCTGGCCAGAGCCAGGTGTCGTCACTCAGCAGATGTGTCTGTACTGACGGCAACAGCCACTGGACGACATGGCGCACCTCCCGGGACGGTTCGCCGGGTTCATCGACCTGCCATATGGCCGTGGTGACCATCCTCATCGGGTATTCCGGCAGACGCAGCAGCACGCCGCAGGCCTCCGGGGCTGCCCGCCGGTCTGAGGCATGCACAGCCCGGTTGCCAGGTAAAGAGTCTGTCCTGAAATGATGTAGTGGCAGAGTGTGGTGGCGACCATCGACATCGAGCAGCAGACGGGACAGGCAAACCTGACCGCGGGCAGGACGCCGGCAGCGAGGCGTCAGGTGAACCATACAGATCAAAGGTTGTACCCCAGCTCGTTAACCATCTCCTCCGCCATCACTTCGATGACACCTTTATCGCCGCGCGCCCCGGCTTTACGTTCACGAGTCTCAATGTATTTTTTCGCCGACCCCCGGGGGAAGGTGGTGGCCAGCAGTCTGCGTGCCCGGGCTGAACCGAGAGCGTTGGTCAGATGACGGCGCAGCGCGCTATCCTTTTTGTCCGAGTTCAGCGACCAGAGCTCCAGTGGACCAATGGTGAAACGCACGATTCTGGCCAGCACCCCCTGTGTGGTGCGCATGACGCACAGCATGGACACACCGCTGCCATCGGCCGCCGGACCGGCAGGCATACGCAGGAACGCCTGCAGCGTGTGTTCCGGAACCTTGAAGGCATCCCGTAATATCGGAATATCTTCTTGGCGATAACGCAGCAACCAGAGGGTGTTAGCGGAATCGAGCAGGCTTTTCGGGTAATCGGTCAGGAACTGGGTGCTCAGTACGGTGCGGATCCCAAATTTACGCTGCTCCCTGTCCTGGGTGTCGAGCGACTCAAAGATAAAGTCGATACCTTTGGCGTTGTGCAGTTCGTCATAGATTTTGGTTTTCATCTCGCTGTCGAGCTGATTAATACGGCGAAGAATGCCCGCATGGTATGCCTCAGGTAAAACCTTCATCACTTCTTCACGGTATTGCGGCAGGATGAAATCCCCGGCGGTGATATGACCGGCAAACAAGTACATGATGCCGGTTTTCAGGCGACCTGCCGGTGTTTTGTCCCCGGCGACGTTGTTCAAATCGACTGTGACAATTCGCGTATCGGGGTTAAGGGCAAAACGGGTCCGACTGGCCAGCATCGGGTAGTCCTGGCGGGCCTGGATAAGGCAGCGCTCGATGTAACTCAGCAGCTTCTCCTGAGAGCCATCGCGCTGAATCTCCCCAAACGTCTCCTGAATAGCCTCGCTTTTCAACAGCGCCGGCATATCGGCCAGTTCAGGTACGGCCTGATAATGTGCTCGCTGGGCGGCCTGACGTTGCCCTTTATCGTGCAGAATGTCACGGACTTCATACCAGGTGGTGGCAGCCCACCATTCAGGATCATGTTGCTCCCACAGCCCACTTTCCAGCAGAGCCTGGTCGACGTCCGGCTCAACGTGAACGCGGTACATGTTGGGCTCTGGTCCGCTGCGGACATCAAACGCGAGCTCTGTGAGGCGGTCCATGACCTGGCGAGTGTCTGTCGTGTTGGGCGGAACCCCCTTATCCGGTTCTATACAGAATGCCGTTAGCATCGAGCAGATAAACTGTTTTTCCGGAGTAACCGGTTCCCGCGCGCCATACAGAATGTCGAAGATATTGCGCGATTGCGATGGATCGTTGCTGAGGACGATGCCGATAGCTTCATCCTTACGTCCTTCCGGCAGACAATCCCGGATAAGCTGGATGGTTCCCATGCCACTGAATCCCTTGTCGATATGCGCTACATAGGGGAGTGACACCTGCGCTGAGGAGACCTGGATTTCGGTAAGGGTGTTTATGAGCACCGATTTCCCTAAGCCGGAGTCACCGGGTGCCAGCTCGGTGTGTTTGTTCTGTCGTGATGAGGCCAGACCCACTTCCCACGCGCAGCCATCCTCGGTGTGCAGCATCAGATTCCCTTCCCCCCGCCACACAGAACCGGGCCGGTTGAAAGGTAGCATTGAGAGAGCATGTGACAGGGGCGGATAAAGTGGGGTAGGCCCGGATCCCGCTGCTGCGGCCAGCATGGAATTCACCCAGCCTCGACGCGGATCACCAAAGGTGGTGGTGGTGCTGCACACGCCCCATCCCTGCAGAGCGGATTCCAGCAACATCTGGTTGCGTGAGCAGATTTCACGCGTTTTTCCCCAGGTTGTGGCCACGATGGTCATGACGCAGACCGGGTCCTTTTCATCCACCTGTGCCAGCTGCATCACGGAATCATACAGTGGGCGAATGGACGGAATAAACTGCCCGAAGGAGGACAGCGTCTTTTTCCCGCCAAGTGCCTTCATCCCCCCTGGCATGACATCAATACGGATACGCCACGGCACGGCACGGGGGACGTTTTTGACCAGCTGGTTAAACGGCTCGGGACGCTGAGGCGGCAGGGTGATCGCGACCATTCCGTGCCAGAGACCTTCGGCGTGAATCAGGTTGCCTTCCGTTTTTGGGGTCCCGCCGAAAACCTGCAGGTTAATGAAGGGGGCGAGCAGGGTGGAGTTGTCTCCGTCCTGTCGGACGCCGGCCGGGACCGCGTCTCCGGGCAGATGTGGACGCCACTGTGCAGAGGTACTGTCCCGCGCCATTTCCCGGCGGATTTCGTTGCAGACTTCCGGAATATCCATCAGCCGGACGAGCAGTCCTTCACCGCCCCGGCCTAGTGCTTTCTCCAGCGTAGTAATAAAACTGTCGTGACGGATTTTCAGGCCGGACATCAGCCAGCGCCAGGGCTGCTGACCATAACGGGCGAGGGGGGCTTTATCGTTGATGGCCAGGACCCCCTTATTAAAGTCGACCCGCTCCTGCTGACTGACCAGTGACGGGGAACTCCAGACGGCAAGCCAGCATCGTTCGCGGACCAGCCAGGGCGAGAGGGTGGTGATTTTTTCTTCCAGCAGGTCATCCAGTTGGATCCCGACATGCTGAATGGCCCGTTTCTGCGGGGCAATCATGGTGGTGATTTCACTGGCACCTTTTTCCGGGTCCCGTTCAAATATGAACGCCATCTTGTGGCCGGTGTGTTTCCAGGTAGTACTGAGGGTGGTGGCAAGGTGCAGTATCATGCCCTCAAAGGCATCCGGGTGTTCTGCCGGAGCCTCTTCGTCCATGTCACGCAACGCCCCGGCGATTTCAAAGGCGGAGAGATAATAACCCTGATGAGTGACGGCAATGTAGGGGGCCTGCAACCAGGGTCTAAGCTCCAGATCTTGCTTATCCAGCCCGATGACAGTGCGCAGGTCACAATAGTCGACAAAGTCTGCGGCGACAGTGAAACGGGAAAACGTGTTCATGATGTCCTCGATGGCGAAGACAAGGCGTCTGATATTCATAGGACTGTAATCACTCCGGAGGTAAAGAGGTTTTGCAGGGGGAATAACGCGGTGATAACTGGCGTTAACCAGAAATGGTCTGCTGATTTATGGCGTTTCTGAAATATCTTCCCAGTCTGTAACGGAGTCGTGCGTCAGGATCAGCGCCACGCCCGTCATTTTCTCACGCAGTTCACCACGCATTGAGGGCGGGAAACGGCGAAGGGCATCAGCAAAATCGGCCGGACGCCAGCCACCAAAACGCTCCTCCAGTGGAAGCCGGTGACGCAGCAGCTCAGTAAGCACTTTGCGACCCTCCCGGACAACGGTCGGGCTGTTACTGAAGACCGCCTGCAAAGCTTTACGGTTAAGAGCCACGATACTGCGTGGGTGCAGATCCGGAAACCAGACCATGCTTCCCTGTGCGGCCGCAAAACCGTTAAGCGCATGCCAGGCATGACAGACATAACAAAGATGGAACGTCGGCTTGAGCAGCCGCAGTTCAGCCAGTTCCTGCGTAGACAGGACTGTAGTATCAGTGATCAGGCGCGCTGGAATATGCCGCAGCGCGAGACGACGAGCCGCCAGGGATGCATGTTGCAGGCCGGTTCCGGCGTCCCTGAGCGCTTTCTGGAATTTTTCACGTTCAGCCAGGTCCTGCGGGGACGGGCGTGCTTCGAGACGCTGTAGGGTCTCCTGTGCCCGGTCAAGGCGAATGAGAGTATCTTCTGCTGTTTCGGCGAGCCGGGTCAGCGGAAGAGACTCCGGCAGCAGAAAGCGGTGTTTTACTTCCGATCCACAGCAAAAACAGCGTCCGCCATCCACCCTGTCCGGGGCGGCCAACAGGGGGGACGTAGTGTGTACAACATCGGGCAGGGGGAGAGGATGGAGGTATGGTGATTCTGGTGCTTTTTTAACGGTGGCCATCCTGCTCTCCCGTCATGGTTTTCACTATCGCCAGAATACAGCTGGCGATAGCGGGGGAACTGCACTCAGCCAGCACAAATTCCTGGTTATCCCTGTCGTCACGGGCAATGACGTTGCCGTGGTCGGTGCGCAGGACAGTGATGCCCTGTAGCGGTTGCAAAATATCGGGAGATATCGACATAAATTATTCCTCAGCAGGTGCCGGCGAATACCGGCACCTGCATGGCGGTCAGCTGACGGTGACGGAACTCATGCCCATCTGTTTCTGAGAACGGCTAATCAGTTCAGGGATAACAAACAGCAGGGCACCAATGGCGAGGCCCGCGCAGCAACGGCCGACGGTGACCTGCGGGTGATTGCCTACTTTTTTGAAGGCCAGCAGGGAACCGCCAAAAATAAACAGGCCGATCATCTGAAAGATATCCAGCCCGGAAGATTTGACGCGTTTGGCACCGGCCGCTCCGCTGTCAACAATGTCGGCAATATCGCCGGCGGCGAGGGCCATTCCGGGTAACAGGAACGCCGTCAGTGCGAGCAGAGCCTGAATGGCCCGTTCGCGCAGATTCATCAGGGTCAGTTGTACATAAAAGACGACGGCATACAGGCGTACCGTCAGGGCACGGAAAAGTGACATAGTGTCTCCTTGGGGTTAAAAAAAGAGGGTGTTAAAAGGCGAGGCCAATGCTGGCCAGCAGGGCATCAATCAACTGGGGTGAGAAAACCAGGGCGGTACCGGCAACCACCTTGACCGTAGCCGCACGCACGCTTTCGCTGGCACTCAGTGCGGTGTGTCCTTCCAGGGCGGACATGCGGTACATGTTCAGTCCTGCATGCACAAACCCTACGCCGGCGAGTCTGGCGAGGGAGAGGACGGCGTTGGCTGCCCCGGCCGCCTGCCCGAAGGTGGCGGGCTGGACATAGGCGATGGCATCAAAAGAGGTGGAGCTGAATCCGAACTGCGCGCCGCTGGCATTGATAATGGAGGGCAGGGATACCATGGCTGCGCAAGCAAACAGGCCACCAAAGAATTTTCCTGCGGAAATCGGCATGGCCGTTGTGGACCGCGCCCGGGTGAGCAGCAGAGCCAGGCAGATAAAACCGAGCATCTCTCCCCAGGTGAACAGGAAGTTAACTCCGCTGCTGAATACTCCCGATGCAAAATTCTCAATGGCCGTCAGTGCATCCAGCGCCATCAGCGAAGGGTTCCGCCGGATGTGATGACGGTACGGCTGGCAGGGTCAATCTGACGAACAGTGACGTTACCCAGAGTATCGCCCTCCCGGACGGCCCAGGTACTGCCCTGCCATTTTATCCAGGCCATGCCGTTTTCCAGTGACATCACTTTCATGCCACTGACCGGACTGGCTGCTGTCTTTTTACCAGCAGCGGCTTTCGGCGTGGTGACCGGGCCGGTGGCCTGATGCGCCTCCAGTGCCGTCAGTCGTTGTGCGAGCGTATTCAGCTGGTTACGGGTGTCAACGGCATAGGCTTCATCCCGTTTAACAGCCTCTGACACCTGCGTGATACTGTCCTTCAGGGTACCGATCGTGCCGTTTATCTTATTGTCGCGGTCATTCAGCGCGTCACGGATATCCGTCATCATGGTCACCGTATCTGCCTGTCCGGTCATCGCCGTCTGGGGTGCTGTCGCCGGTCCGCTGTGCTGAGCGACAGGTGCAGACGTGTGTGTCATTTCCGTACTGGTATTGCCCAGCGTATCGTCCACCTCGCTGAACGCGGCGTCAGAGGGGTGGGACATGAAGGACGACAGCGGTGGGCCGTAGAGATACCAGATGCCTGCACCGGCAACAAGGGCGGCGCCCAGAAGCCAGGGCAGCGAATAGCCCAGCAGCAGTTCTCGCTTCCAGAAGGGCTTTTTCTCTCCGGGCTCCTCGCCGAAGTCGTTCACGTCATCCGGGGACGCGGGGGCAGTTAAATCGTCTTGCTGACTCATCATTCATTACTCCCTTGTGGGGTTGTGCTGCCATACTGGCGGCGGATTTCAGCCTGACGGCGCGCAATGGCGTCCTGCAGGCGCGATTCGGATAGTTGTGCTGCGGCGACGGTGGGGCTGGCAGTGGCGGTCGTGGCACTCTGGTTGCCTTTGTTCCCGGCGATATCGGCCGTGCCGACGGCATCAACGAAGAGGATGGAAATGACATCTCCCTGGTTCACCAGAACCTGACGGTACGGTTCACGGGACATCTCCTGGCTGATGACGTCGGCGCCCTTCTCAGCCGTTCCCCCGGCTATCACGCCAGCGACCGTACCTGCGTCCGGTTTACCCACCCTACCGGTTACGGAGGTGACACTGGTCTGCATCACCTGGGTGTTGGCCTCTTTGTACAGGCTCCCCACGCCCCCCAGGCCTCCCAGGATGGCGGGGAGAACAATATGCGTCCCCCATCGGTGATTGACTTCACTGGCGACAGAAGACATCAGGTTATCTTCACGCTGCGCATACGCGTTGACGTTAAGCTCCATCCCCTGCCAGCTCATGCGGGTGAAATGAATTTCCAGGCCATTGCCGACAAGCTTCACGGTGGAACTGTGGAGGCGGGCACCGGCAAGGACACCCGCCGGTATCGTGGCCACCACCTGGGATGTGGTGTTATCTGAATCGACGGCGGTTTCCATGGAGGCCCCTACCCGGGTCAGAGCAGGGATAAACTGCTGCTGCGTCTGTACTTGTGCTGTCGACAGGCTGGCCGGAACCACCGATGCCGCGGCGGATGACATGTCACCTCCCTCATGGATAAGCCGGGCCTGCTCAGGCCGTGCACCTTTCCCCTGCGCAAGACTGATACGGGTCAGCAGTTTTTGCAGCTGCTCCTGGCGTTTTTCATTCGCCTGTTGCTCCGCAGCCGTTGATGTTTGGGTGCGGGACACGGCGGCAGGCGTTACGGCAGATGTTGTCGGAGGTGTTGCCACGCGTGGGGCTGGCGGAGGTTCTCGGCTGTCGAGCCCGACTGGCAGGCTGGCGATAAAGGTGGTGTTGCTGCGGGCGGCTTCTGCCGCACCCCGGTCATTGGAGGCTTTCAGCAGTTCACGGTAGCGAGGGGTTTCCGTGGTGACGGTCCCGGCACTGGATGCCGTACCGTTCAGGTTGACGGATGAACCCGTCCCGCTGTTGTCATGGTTCCACCAGGAAATCAGCCAGTAGCCGCCTGCAACGATGACGAGCAGGCTCAGGCTGATGATGGAGGCGAGTTTTTTGCCGTTCCTTCCGGCATCCTGTTCTGCGCTCATGATTATTCCAGCTCCGGTGTGACGTGAACGGACTGTCCGTTCACGGAGAAGGTGAGAAGCGGGGTGACCGGCAGTTTCCAAAGGTGGGTCCCGTCGGCGGACGACAGTGTCTGCTCGAACTCATCACGCAGCATGGCGCGTGAGCGAACCATCAGGTCGTCCCCTGTCTGCCAGATGGTGGTGTCCGGTACGCTGCCCTGGAATTTAAGCCGGCGGGCGTCCTTTGGCGGAATACCGTCGAGGAAGGCCTGCAACGTGGCGTCATGCAGGGCAATTTTGTCCACTGGTGCACCGGGGGCAGCCGTGCCTGGCCCCAGGCGGGGAACACGCAGGTCCAGACGGCTGTCAATTTCCTGGCTTGCTGTCCGGGTATCGGTTTCACCACTGGTGACATTGATGATGACGGGGACATCAAGACCTTTCAGGTAGACCGAGATATTGCCGGCGGCCCACGGACGCAGTGGGGTGATGGTCAGCATGTTGCTGCCCTTGTTGTACTGAACGTCAAAGTTGCCCGGACTCGCGTTTAGCGGTGCCTCCGATTGCGGCCAGGGAGCCCCGCTGAGGTCTGTCAGTGTGACCACACTCTGGTTATTCATCGCCGTGCGAACCAGCGGGATACTGGCCCCGGGTGACAGGTTCAGGGTGAGGGAACTGATGCGCGGCACCACGCTGACTACCGGTGCGCTGACAGAGCGCTCCGTGTCAGTCAGGCGCAGACGCAGCTCGCGGATTTCATCCGGTGACAGCGGCGAATCCAGACTGGCGGCTTCCTCCACCTGGGGGGATGTCTGCCCGGGAGCTGGCAGGTCACCGCTGATTTGGGTTGCTGGTACGTCCGTGGTCTGACGGCTGGCGGTCTGCGGGGCGGGCGCGGCGGGGAGTGCCGTTGTCGGTGTCCTGGCTTTTTGCCAGCCGGCCTCGTCCGCCGACGCAGCAAGGGCCGGACCACACAGCAGGAGCGTGATCAGGAGATATCGGAATGTCATGGCTGGATTCTCAGAGGTTACGGGGCGAGTTGCGTGAGATTATCTGGCGGATTTCCATCCCGACTGGCTTCAATCGGGGATCCACCCTCTGGAGAGTGATTTCAAAGACAAAGGGTTGCTCCGGACGGCTGTTGGTCTGTCCGACCAGTCGCAGGCGTACCGGGTACTGCACTGTCCAGAACCAGGTGCCGTCGTTCAGCCGTCCGCGGCGTACCACCACGCCGGCCCCCACGGTGGCAGTGAGGTTCATTCGATCCTTTTTCAGGGCATCCAAAATGTTGGAGTTGTTCAGTGCCTCGATATAGCTTGCGTGACCGTCTTCTGAAAAAAGCGGCGCGACGGCGGAGACCTGCTCGCGGTAATGGACAAAGTCCAGGTTAAATGCCCGCGTCAGGGCCTGGCTGCCAAACGCCGTGGCGTCGTCCTGGCTCCAGGCGGGTTCACTAGTGGGGGCCAGCCGCACCAGTCGTCCGCTATCGGTGGCAAAGTAATCCCGATCTTTCTGGAATATCGCCCAGACCAGTGCAGCATTGAGGATGACACTGATCAACAGGGCAATACTCATCGTGAGATTGGACTGCATAAGCTTCGGAACGTTGTTCTGCCGTTGCTCTGCCGTTTCCATCATCGAAACTGCGTTTTTCAGTGGATCGGAAGCAGGAGAAGGGCCCCTCCCTTTTACAGGGGGGGCGGATTGCGTCAGATTTGTCATAGGCGTTATGTCAGGAGTTGTAGTTTTTCCAGGGATCAATGTTGTTGGGTATCTGCTCGTTCACTTTGTCCACGGCAGCGTCGCAGATTTCATTTTCGAGTTTCGACAGCACCTCATCGAGGCTCGGGAATTCCGGGATCGTGGGTGTGATTTTTTTGATACGGGACAGACAGGACTGCAGGGAGGATGAGACATTATTTTCCCGCTGCGACCAGGCCGTAGCGGCTGTCCTGGCCCGCTCATAACCAGCCTGGCTCCCAGCCTGGGCGGCGCTTCCCGCCCGGCAGGTCGTGGCTGCTGTTGTGGCGGCAGAAAAAAGCACGAAGCCGGACAGGAGTCCGGCTTTAAGCATGGTATATCGCATTCTCTCTCCTTATCGGCTCAACGGCCGGGGCTGTGGGAGTGTTCCTGATGAAGCGCTTTTTCCTGTCTGCCCTCCGGCTTTCGGGCGTCATCCCACTGTTTCCACGTCTGTTCAAAACCAAGACGCTGAAACAGGGCATCATCCTGTTTTTCCGGTGTATAGAGTCGGGCAGGAAGCGGTGCTTCCTCTTCCCGGCCTTTCAGGTGAAACGTCATCAACTGAGGAGCGGCACGCGTGTTGCCGTCCGGTTCAAAATTCACGGCCTGGCCGTATCCGGCAAAGCGGGGGCCCTGGTCGGTAATGGCATTGATGACCAGTTGACTGTTGTCGGCTGTGGGGGTGGCCAGCGCCGGGTAGAGTGTGCCGTTAAGGCGGACTACGCCCTGCAGGTGCTCGCCGGCGGACTGGACAAGAAGCAGGTCTATCTCGTTTGACTGGCTGTTCATGGATGCCATGACCGGGGTAAGTCTGCCCGGGGCGTCCTGTCCTGGGGGCGTGATGCCCGCCGCGCTCTGCGGAGCCATCACCGGATGCCGGTCTTCGCCGAGATAAAACAGCCGATCCTCAAAGCGGGGTGGCAGTTTCAAGTCAGTCATATGGTCCGGCCAGGCCAGACGGATTTGCTGCGTGAGCTTGCCAAAGGTGTCTACCGGGAACGACTGTAACTGCTGCCCCTGTTCCGGACGGGCATGGGAAACGGCAATACCGGTGGAGGCGGACACGAGGGACCAGTCGTTTTTCACCCGCTCCTTCTCTTCCCCCGGTACCAGCCAGCTGTCACGGCCATTCAGCTTCAGAGTCACCACGTCGCCTGTCTTATGACGTTCAACAAGCTTGCGCAGATCCTGCCCCCAGTAGGTATGGCTGCCGCCGCGATTCTCCAGCTCAATGAAGAAGCTGTGACCGCGCTGCTCCTTGTTCTCATACATCGCCTCGCCGAAGTTCTTTAATACAGCGGTGACGCTCTGGCCGGGGGAAAGTGCGGATGGGGCGGGTTCCACTGGCATTTCCTGAACTTTAATCGCATCCGCTGCCGCCGGTGACTGCACCTGTTGTGAGGGCTTATCTCCCGGTTCTGGTGCGGGGGTGACAGCGGCGGTGCTTGCTGCCGTTGTCGGTGATGACGCGTCTGGCCCAGGAGGTACCTGAGGCTGAGGCCCGGAAGGGACAGCAGATGGTGGCACCGGGGGAACCGGGTCCGGAGTGACGGTTGCCTGTTGTGCGGTCACCGGTGCTTCATTCGGGGTCTGGCGGTTGAGGTCCGGTGTGGGCATATGGGTGACCACAGCATCCTGTGAAGGGGCCATTTGCTTACGCATCTCTTCGAGCTGCGTGCGCTGGGCCGGGAGTTTCATGCGGATTTCAAGGTCATGGGTGATGATCAGCCTCATGGCGTTTTCCTTAAACTCAGGACTGCCGGTGAGCTCAATAACGCCGCCGTAGAACTTCGCTGCAGTGATAAGCGCTGCCAGTACTTTCCTGTCGTCCTGACTGGCACCGCTGCACATCTCCAGCCGGTTCCCGAGGTCGCGAAAGGCATCCTGCCCGTCAAGGCGGAAGATCTGGGTATTGTTTTTCTGCATTTCCCAGGTCAGTCCCTGGATAATCTTTTCCAGATCTTCTTTTTTCGGGGCATCAGGGCGACGGGGACCGTAAACAATGCCGTCCGCTTCCTCCTGCGGGGGGGCTTCTGTACCAGGGCTTGCCGTGGTCTGCGCAGTGGACGTTTCGGCTTCAGTTGCTTGCGCCGTATCGATGGCCACCTCCGGAGACGGTTTTTTCTGTGCTGCCTGCTCCGTTGCCGTGGCGGCATCGTCAGTGGTTAAGTCCGGCTTGTTTGGCTCCGGTACGTTCTGTCCGGGGGGCGTGGTTTGTGGGCCGGTATTCTCTTCGGTGAGCACAAATTCCACCGGCTCTTCCATTGTGAGAATACGCGGTTTGCCCTGTTCAAGTTCACTGAACGCTGTTGTTGTACCCGGTTGCTGCAGGCTGGCATTAGCCGCGACATGCTGATAAAGCTGCGATTCAAGTTCACGACAACGCGCATCAAGGTGTTGACCGGCCTGCTCCGGTGAGTCACCCGGATATGCCTCAACCCCGGCGGTACGGGCACCGGTGGTGAGTGACTGACGATCTTCACGGATATCCTGCAACTGGCGGGCGACGTCTGCCGGATTCATATCCCCGGCCTGGTTCAACAGGCGCTGATAGCGCTTTTCAACCGCGCTGAATGCGTTCTCAAACCCCTGGCGGAGTTTTTCCGGTGTCTCGCTATCCTGAGCGGCATCGAATTTTGCCTCCCAGATCGTGTTAACGGTCGCTTCGAGTTCTCGCGTTCCCCTGTCAGGCTCTACCCCCGGCATATAGGCATCGGCACTCATCCAGAGATTACGCTGCGCATCGAGCTCGCTGCCCAGCCGGAACATTTCTTTCATAAAAAGGTCCGGTTCAAGGTGGGCTGCATTTTCAATCAGCACCCGGTGCTGCGATTTCAGCTCTGCGAAACCGTTCTGAAAATCAGCCAATGTCATCGGCGCTGAGGACTCAGGCGCTGAAGCCTGCGGGGCTGTCGCTCCGTCAACCTGAGTGGTCGTCGTATCCACAACGTCTGCTGGAGCTGGCGAGGAAGGAGGGATAACCGCTGACGCTGGGGGCGCAGTAATTGGTTCAGGTGCTTCCGGTACAGCAGATATAGCAGGGGGAGGTACCACCGGTGCGGAATTGGCGGCCTGAGTGGATTCTGGTGTCTCGCCGTTCAGGATCGCCGCCATTTCTGCCGGTGTCGCATGCTCTGGGATCTGTACACCCAGCCCAGTGGCCACGTCACGTACCACCTCACTCCAGTTTGTCTCTGGTATGGCGGAGGGGGAAGATGCCTGACCGTTGAGGACCGTGAATGTGTCGAGGACCGTGAATATGTCAGACACCGTGGCATTTTCTGGGATATTTGCACCCAGCCCGGTGGCCACATCACGCATCACATCCTGCCAGTTAATGTCCTGGCTCGTTACGGATGTTGGTGATGGCCGAGCTGCCGCGTCATCAGCAGCAGTCTGTTCCGCATAGCGCGTATCGAACTGTGCTTCCGTGGCGAGATCGCGCAGGGCTGTTTCAACAAATGTGGCAGTATCAATATTGTGGCCATTCGCCTTCAGCTCCTGACCCTGCTGTTCAAACAGTGCTGTCAGACCGGCCTTATAGGCCGGGTCGGCCTCCGCGTTCTGCAGCAGAGTCGCGGCATCGAGCTCCAGGTTCTGGAGCCGGCTATAATCCTGCACGGCCTGCTGCCCCTGTTCCGTCGTAAGGGCGGGGAGAGCTTCCGGCAGCGATGATTGAGGCGAGCTATCATGACCGGATGCCGGTGTGGCGCCCGGGTTTTCTTCGTTTTCCATGGTGGTCTCCTGAACTGAGGGGGATGTGATGCCCGCGCGAGCGAGAGCCTCGCGGATGTGAGGTTCTGAGCTGAACGGTGTTTCCACGCCTGCAGAAATCAACTGCACGTTGATTTCCTCATGGAACACCGCCCGACCCCGACTGACATCAAGATCGTTAAAGTCGGTGAGCTTCTGGTCCAGTTCGGCAAGCGTGAATGCCGGCACGATAATCTGGCCGTTCGTCAGTTCGGCGGCTTTCATCGCACTGATAATGCCTTTGTTCTCCGGCTCGCCTGTCCGGGGATTCTTCAGCTGATGGTCGTTATCGGCGCAGAAAATAAAGGGACTGTCTGGCCAGACGGCCCGGGCATTTTGCGCCACGGCAATCATATTGCCGGCATCAATGGTCATCAGTACCGGCAGGCCGGAGGCCTCATGCAGGGAAGCTGCCGTGGCATACCCTTCGGCGAACAGCAGCGGTTGACCGTTAACGGGTGTCCCCATGGCAAACCAGTTCCCGGTTTTTTCACTGTCTTTCAGGATGCGGGCATCTTTTCCGCCGGTCTCCGGGATACGCTGATAGGAGCGTACCTGGCCCTGTGCGTTACTGAACGGGATAACCAGTTCCCCTTTGGGGTTGATACGCACGCCGGGGGCGGCGTCCACACCCTTACGGGTCAGATAGGGGGCAGTGGTAGCCTGTGGGAGTCTGGAAACGTAGCGGGTGGCGTAACCTGCCTGACGGTTGTACTGCTGCTCCAGTTCGCGGGCGTTGTCTTCCCGGGTCTGCTGCGCGTGCGCACGGAGATGAAGACGGGCAAGAGGGTCCATGTCGTTTCCCCCGGAATACACCCAGGGTATTGGCTTTTCATCAGCGCTACGGTAATCGCGGTAACTCCCGGCTGGCCGACCATCGAGAAACCCCCGATAGGCACCGCTTTTGCTTCCCTTTTTGTCATTTTTTGTTGGAACACGCTGCCAGGTGCCGTCCATCACCGGCAGACCTTTAAGGACCAGTCCGGCGTCTTCCAGCTTCTGCGCAAACTCAATGACAGGATCGTCAGAGTTCATCGACATATCATGGGGGCGGGGCAGCCATCGTTCAAAATTGTTCAGTTCCACGCCCGGGCGGGCATACCAGAGCTTGTGCTCTTTATCCCAGCCAATAGCATTCTGGCCGTTATCAAGGCGTGGATGGGCTTTACTGGCTTCGTCCTTCTCTTCCGGAGGGACGGCAAGCCAGGTGCGGTGACTTTTTTTCATGGTCACATTCCTGGGTGGGGGAAACGGAGGTTTCAACGCCGGTGCAGCGTTGCAGGGAGGTGCTGTGTGTTATTACGGTACTGGCGATTCAGGGCGTGACGGATTACATGTCCAGAAACCAGGTGCTGATTGAGGGCGTTGTATGCGGCAGTTGCCGCAAGACAGCTGATAACTGCTGATGATAAAGGTCGGCATTTCGTTTATCCGGACAGTAAAACCAGACGGCAGGGAAGGGGGATTTCCGGCAAAAATCCAGCACCGTGCGTACCGCAATACCGGCGGCCCGGTCAGGTGGAAAACCATAATAGCCAGTACTGATGCAGGGAAAGGCGATACTGCTCATGCCATATTCCTGCGCCAGCCTCATAGAGGTGAGATACGCCCGTGCAAGCATGGCCTCTTTTTTCCTGGCCTGAAGACCCAAAAACCAGCGCGGGCCTACCGTATGGATGACGTGGCCACAACTGAGGTTACCCGCCGGTGTCAGGACGGCATCGCCGACCAGTACTTTGCCGTGACGTTTTACGTGGTTACGACAGGCCTGTTCCAGGCTGTTTCCGGCCGCCCGGTGGATAGCATCGCAGACACCCCCACCCCACCGGAGATGGCGGTTGGCCGCGTTCACTATCGCGCTGCCGGTGAATAATGTGATATCGCTTTGTATGACGTGTATTAGGGTTGTCATGATACATCCTTTACGGCATTTATAGACCTGTCCAGTCTCGGGCGGTTTCAACAAAGTGTCGGTACCACCATGGGCGACCAGAAGCCGTTTTCCCACGGAAGGTGCTGATAATGCGCTGACACATCGCCCTCACGCTCCAGCCAAAAAAGTTCAGGCCCATAAAAAATACCAGGATTCCGGAGCACAGATAAAATGTGCTCAACGCTGGCCAGCGGAAACAGGTGAGATAAATCAGCAGAAAGGGAAGCGGGATCCCAAAAAAACTGACGGGCGGTGTGGCATAACGCCAGAATCCATCTCGTTTCATGCGGCCAGCTCCAGGGCAGGTAAGTACAGTGATGCTTCCTCTCGGGCAATATCGCCGCGGATATACAGCTCACGTACTTGATCCACAATGCGACGTTTTTCAAGAAGCAGAATGGCATCCAGATGTGCACCCCATTTTTCGTGTGGCATGTCCTGCAGTTTGCTTCGCAGTGCATCATCAAACACGATGTACTCTCGTAGGGCTCGCCGTTTGCCGTCTGTGGTACGGACCAGGACCTGATTTACGATAAACTGGAGTATGCCCAGTACGGCCCAGGCCATCGCATCACGTATCTGAGGATTAAACAGACCCAGCAGGCGTGGAACTGTCTCACCCGGAGAACGGGTATGCATGGTACCGATACAGAGGTGTCCGGTCTCGCCAGCCTGCACGGCTGCATCGGCTGTTTCCGTATCCCTGATCTCCCCTATGCCAATCAGTTCAGGGTTTCGGCGTACCGCCGACCGCAAACCTTCAGCAAAACTGGCCACATCGCGTCCGATTTGAGCCTGATGGGGGGGGAGGAGGTCATCCGCCCGCCCCAGGATATATTCGACAGGATCTTCGTAAGTGACAATTTTGCGGTCTGGCTGCGTATTCTGACAGTGACGATAAAGAGCTGCCTGTAGCGTGGATTTACCTGAACCTGTCTGACCACAGATAAAACCCAGTCCACTTGCGGGTAACATCGCTGCTGCCAGTTCTGCCTCAATCCCCATATCCAGGAATTCAGGGATGATATGGGGAATTACCCTCATTGTGACGGATAACGCACGATCCTCGCGGGCTGATGTCCCCTGAATAATATGAGAACGAAGGCGCACGCGTTCACCGCGATCCAGTCCGTAACGACCATGCATATCGCCATCAATCTGAATGGCCCTGTCGGCAGGTGTGCCACCCTGTACACGGGGGCGTATTTCACGCCCCATCAAATCATCAAGCATATTTCCCAGCATGGTATTGGGAAACACGCTTTCTGAGCATCGTACTCTACGGCCATAGCGACTGACCGACACTGGGGAGCCCCCAACCAGATCCACATCACTGACGCTGTGTTTTGCGCACCAGGCAAAGAAGGTTTTGAACTCATTAGCGGTAAAGGCACCGCTGAATGGAAAAATCCCGAACTCATCGGGTAGGACCAGTTGACTCACCGGAAACTCCTGTCTTCTGTGCGTTAATAGCCGGGCGCCAGCGCGATTTTTGCAGTTCAAACGCGGCGTGAGTTTTGAGTCGGCGGACGCGATCGCCTGTCACCAGTTTCTGGCCAGTACCAGTAACGGTCTGCTGCTGATCGCTGACTTCCGGTCGTGAAATCATGCCCTGACGCCAGAGAAGGGAGTACAACATCATGCCGCGGTAGTCGCGGGTGAGTTGGTTCATGTTGGCCTCGAGCGTCATATCTGCATTCTCCCGGCCTTCCTGCCAGCCCTTGCTCAGGGCTTCTTCCCATACCTGGCGCTGTGCACTGTCTTCCGGAACGACCAGCCCTTCCGAACCCGGCGTGGCGGTGGTGGCCAGTCCCCTCAGCAACCAGTTACGCCAGCCCGGCGGGTTACTTACAAAACGCTCCGGGCGAATAATGGACCAGACTTTTGACGAGGTCCGGATTTGATCCGGGGTAATGTGTGCTACATCTTGCGCTTCATCGACGACCGGAGGTAACCAGCCTTCCGGGCTGATAAGCGGACGAAAATCATAAAGCGCGTTCAGCGTGGATTCACGGGCATTCAGTGCCTGAGTCAACTCCCATGCACGCTGGGCTTTACCCCCCCGGAACCCCAATGTTTTGCCTGCATCGGTAAGCATCTGCCAGCGGGTCTGTGATATCCCGTCAGGTCGAGGTCGTTCCGGGTTAAGCCAGGCCTGCATATCAGGTGGCGCTGCGCCTACGCCGGATTGTGACGGAGCCCGGGGGGCCGTACATCCGGTCAGAGTGATGGCCACAAGAAAAGTAGTCAGGAAGATTTTCATTTTCTACGGCTCTCCTCCTGCATAAAGGCGAGCTGCAGAAGACCCGGATACTGATGGAGTGTGGCGCGCCATGCTGTCTGGGATTCAATCAGACGCAAGACGTTAGCGAAGGTCATATTCTGTACATGCAGCGTGACAGGCAACGGCAGGCGAACCCCACTGTAATTAAACTGCAGACCACGAGTTCGGGCCAGTTCTGTCAGCAGTTCCACGGCATCACCTTCCCAGTCGAAAGATACCGTACTGCTGTTAGCACGGATGGTCTGGCCTGCAGGTTGTCCAGGTTGGTCGGATGACCAGATTCCCCGGTCCCACATCCGGTACTGATTATGCCGTGTGACGGCAACTGATGATGCTGCACCATAGCGATCGGCAACATCCGTTGACTGTGCGGGCGGGGTGCGGGAAAAAGACTGGCAGCCAGCGAGCAGGCAGACAGCCAGCATGCCAGGAAACATTAAATGATTCATGGAAATTACCTCACCGGTTAGTAATGCCGGCAGACGGTTAAAGACAGAGGGGGGATGTGGCTTCGATAATTGGGGTAACGCGGGAAAGGGAAGCCCGTTGCGGGCCTCCCTGAATGGATCAGAACGTAAACTGCAGTTGTGCCACGGCACCATATGTGCGGTCAGTACCGGCAATACCCGTAACATCCAGATGAACAGCGTCGAACGGTGAGAAACCAAGGCCAGCGGTAAAGGCGTTGCCTTCACTTGAGACCATGTTCTGGCGGTAACCGGCACGAACCTGCATCCAGCTCCAGGCGTTCAGTTCAGCGCCCAGGCTTGCAAACTGTCGCTTTTTGTCGCTAGTAAAACCACTGGCTTCTGTCAGATCGACATCCAGAGCTGTAGTGATGAAACTGTTATGCCATGCCGCACCGGCGGTTGCCTGCGGACGGACTTTGAACGTTTCTTTCTCTCCGTCGATTACTTTGGTATCAACAGAACGGGGAATGATATTCTGCACGGCCAGACCCAGTGTCCAGTTGTCGTTCAGATTAGTGGCCAAACCCATATCGGCGTTAAAGCCGGTTTTGGTGTTACGGTAATCACCGGAATCGATGTCGTTCTTGTCGAAATCACGTACAGAGACGTTGTAGTTAAACAGATCAATACGCTGGTATTTCGGGGTCACACCGAGAGACCACTTCTGACCAGCTGTTTCGAACTCGTGCGCCATAGCCACCCCAACATCTGTGATAACTGCCGCACGACCATATGCTTTCGATGTGAGGGAATCTTTGTCCACGGCGGCTGATGGAATGGTGCCGTCAGCGACTTTATCAAGATACTCCAGGTCATGGTCACTGACCTTACCTTCAACGGATACAGTGCCCCAGGATTTTACAACAACCGCAAACGGCAGTGTCTGATTTGGCACGGTGGCCACCACCGAGGCACCAACCTGACCATTAGCATGGGTGTCTTTCAGATCCTGCAGTTTATTTTTCAGGGCTGAGGCACTTTCGCTTACGCCGGTCTGGCTATCCACAGCTGCGTCAAAACGGTCCCACAGGTCTTTCACATCATCTGCTTTGTCTACTGTATTATCCGGATCAGCGACCTGAGCTCCGACAGACGGCAACACAAGACTGAAATCATCGGTTGGGCCGAAATGTGTCAGCAGAGCTGGGTTGGACAGAGCTGCAGTACCGTAATGCGCCGAGGCCACGCCAGTGCCACCCATTGCGTCACTGCGAGCTTCCATATATGAGGTCGCTGCGGTCGCCTGGAAAGCTAATAATACGGCGGAAGAAATTACTGTTTTTACTGTCATCATTTTTTTCATCTGGTTATTTCCTGTTTTCCTGTTTTGATTTTGAGGCAAAGGAATACCCGATGCAGACGCATCAACGCATTCGATTTAATCTGTGAGTTATTTAATTAACTGCGTTTAAATTTCTGAATATAATTGTCGGTAATGTCGTTCCTTGCTCAAGGGCTATAGCTGTACCCTCGGTGATAATAACGGACCGCATGGGACATGTCCTGTCGTGCGTCCTGACTGCTTGCTCAATCCAGTTCAGTTGCTCTTTATTAATCCTTGCCGGAATAATTGAAAGAACAGGATGATAAATAACCCCAGAAGCAGATTGTTTTTTCTTAATCAGAATGCCTGTTTTATTTGTATATTCATGGTCAGGTGAGTTTTTGTTAGACCAGAATATAATGTCGCTATTTTTATTTAAATCTGACGGTGAAATCAGGGTACTAAATTCCTCCTCGCTACGTGGCCACTGATGCATCGTCTGACCGGTATCCACGATGGGCACATCATATCCGAGCAGCCAGTCTCGAGAGACGTAAAACCAGCTTGCAAGTTCCTGTAACAGCGACGTGCTCAGATAGTCCACTGTGCGCTCCCTGTCTTGTAGTACGCTCAGTCTGATATTCCATGGAGAGAGCATCTGCGCAATGTCCGTTGGGGGCAAGTTATGCGCCTGCATCAACACTTCAAACCGGTCGATGATACTGGCAGCTGAACTGCTGAAGCTCAGGAATATGTCGCGCAGTGAGCCCTCTACAATCATATTCATTAGCTCTGATTGCGAAACCCCGAGGCGACCAGACAGTTCCTGTAGCAGTTGCAGCGTACCGGGCCTAATACGCAGGGTCGTGGTTTGCAGTGGTCTCTTGTCGCCCTGGTAAAGCAGTGAGGCTATCGCGTTCCGGTCAAGGTCTGGGAGCGCCAGCAGCGAGGTGAAAATTTCAGTAAGACTGTTTGCCACATTGCCTCCTAAGTCAAATTTCGTGTTGTCGCTCAGTGAGTTAAAGATAATTAATCGAGCGGCGCATGTGAAACGAGTTATTTCGATCGGTCAGATCGACTGCGTTTGTGTATGCGGTTCGAATGCGTTCACGTATATCGGTTAGCTCACTGATATTCGGCAGGATAGATGACGACCAGTACACCGGTTTTCGGCACAGTGACCCAGCGCCATTCCTGTAGAAGAATTTGTATAGTGATGCCTGTTCTGACGCCCCGCGGGATATGAACGGGCAGGCAATGCCAGCGACGCGTTGGTACTACCGTGGTCAGCAGGTCTGTCATGCTACGCAGATGTGCCGGTCGTAGCAGATGAGATATGAAATAAACCGGCGTATGTTCGTGCTGTAGCGCAGCCGTGAGCGTAGCAAGAAAACTCCGGTGAAAACGGGCAGCACGACGGCGGTTTAAATGCCCTATCCGATCATATATCGACAGATGAAGAGTAAGGTAGGTCTGCCGACGGTGTTGCACTCGCGCCAAACGAAACCCCTGCCAGGGCGTGAGAATACAGAGCAGGGTCATGAACGGGCAATATAGCACTAGGGTCAGGCCGATAATCAGCGTAAATATCACGGGAACTCCGGACAGCAGAATGTTGCATCAGTTCAGCCGGACCGATGCCAGCGCCTGTGCAGGGTTAAGAGGACAAATCATTATCCGGGACTGTGCGCCTACTGGCAGTTCGCCCGGGGCAGGTACCCGCTCACCTCTCTGGGCGGCCAGCGCCAGAGTACGCAACAGCAGCTCGCTGGCGCGTTCCAGTGCCGCCTCTCGGGTTGGGGCCGAAACCATAAGGTCTTCGAAATCACAAAGCATCACTCTGACAATACCGGTCTCGTTACTGTCCGCCTCAATCAGCGCAGGATACGGCACGAAGTAGGGTGCTATTTTTTGTGTCTGTCGGCGGCGGGCATCGAGCTTGCTGACTAGTTGGTATGCCCGCAGATGGGTATAGCGTTTGAGCATATTCATCGACCTATGCCCGGAGATGGCTGCTACCTCCATGACGTTGAGGGTGCCAAGTTCGAAGAAGCGGCTGATGGCTTCGTGGCGTAGGTCGTGAAAGTGCAGGTCTTCAATGTTCAGCGCCAACAGGGCGGTACGCCAGGCACTTTTGAACCCGGAAGAGGTGTAGTTAAACACCGGACCGGAAAGCTGTGCAGGCAGCATTTGAAGCAGATTGCGGGCTTTACGTGACAGAGGCACATCACGGGATGAACCATTCTTGGTATCTGGCAGATGGGCGACACCGTGTTGCAGATCGATATGCTCCTGTCGCAGGCTGAGTATTTCTCCCTGGCGCATGGCGGTTTCCAGAGCAAGGTTGAAAATAATATAGAGCATCAAGTTCCGTTCCCGAAAATAGCGGGAGAGCCTGCGTTCTTCTGTGGAGGTCAGACGGCGGTCACGGCCTTTTGATACTTTAGGTTTACGAACCAGCTCAACTGGGTTGGTCCGGCAGGTTCCCCATTCGACGCGGGCGATACTGAACAGCGACGACAACAGGGCTAGTTCAAGGCGTACAGTATTTCCGGTGATTGGGCGACCAGTGCGGGGATTGAACTGCGCAAGCCGCTCATCGCGGTAGGCCGCAATATCGACGGTGGTGATCTCATCCATCGACTTGCTGGCCAGAGGGTGACGTTTGATTACGCTGACCCGATAAAACTCCTGAAGGTGCCCCTTTTTATGCACAGAGACGGACTCATAATATTTATCGAGGCCGCGACTGAGGGCCATTTTGCGAATCCGCAGAACGGAAGACATATCCACTCCCAAAAACCGCTAACCATATAACTTTATGGAAAAAGGTCAATCTTCCTGTCAATCCGGTGCGTGGAAAGGGGCTACCAGCGGAGCATATAACCTAGGCAGGAACGGCTATAAGGTTCTCGATACAGATACCGGTCTGATGATGCAATGGGGGTTCACATCCACAAATGGCGATAATGCTTCAACCTGCTTCACCATACCTTTCAAAACGACCGTGCTTAATGTCAGTGTTGAGAGCATGGGGCGACAGGTCCATGGTGATAATGGTCATGACTATATCGGTTCGGTGACCAATTCTTGTTTTACGTTTACCAGTGAGCCAGGGAGTTCGGGAACTTCATGGTTTGCTATTGGCTATTGAGTACGTTTTTCTTCCTGTCAATCCGGTGCGTGGACTTCTGCCGGAAAAATCAATAATTCGGCATGTAAATGGATCGCAGCTCCGAATGCTTATGACAACATAGGTGGTTATAAAACTGCTTCATGTCCTGCAGGCTGGATCGTTCAATCAATAAGGTGGTTCCAGATTCCATCCTATGTTGATGACGAACATGTTGACGCTTATTGCTGTCCTTTTAGCTAACCTGTCAATCCGGTGCGTGGCGAAAGAGTACTGGAACTCTTGAGCGGATGTCGTGGATTGTCCCTGGCACCGGCGAAAACTATGGTGACGTCTGTCTGGCCTCACTCCAGGCATCTGGATTATCAACCTTAGGATGGCAAGCTACTGGATCGGATGCCTGCACTGAGGATGGAGAATATTGTACGTTTGACAATGTTAGATGCTACGCAATCCGTCTCCAGTAACCCCCCTGTCAATCCGGTGCGTGGAAAAGCTCTGATTCCATCAGAGACATATATCTTTCACCTGACGTCAGTTCAGGGAAATCTCAGAACATAGGTAAACATAAATTCTGTGCATTATCCCAAGCCAGATTTGATTACAACAACTATCGGGCATGCGTATTGACACCAAATTCTGACTCCACATGGACTCTCTCCGCACCCAAAGTCGGGAATGGTCAAGCTAACTGTGTTGCCGTTTGTTTTTGACTGTCAATCCGGTGCGTGGAAAACATCAAAGAATAATTTGAGTAAATCAACTATGCGCAGTTCAATATTTGGGGGAGTTAGCCCTGTAGTTAGTGGAACTCACGACTTCTGTGCCCTAGCTTATACGTACTACAACGACAGCAACGGCCAATTTTGTAATCTCACTGAATCCCCATTGAATTCTCGGAAGTGGGTACTTACAGCAGATGACGCAGATTGTATTGCGATATGTTTTGATGTGCAGTGATGAAGAATGTATTTCTTTTTAATGTAAATCGAACTGTCAATCCGGTGCGTGGCTGCTACAGGGTGGAAAACCCCGGTTAACCGAGTACAGCTATACAAATTACAACACCACGCATAACTACTACGGGATAGGTATCCACGATTTTTGTACCTCTCAATACGGCAACGAAAACGATCGTGATGATAGCTGGAGAGGAGTTGAGCGCTTGTCTGATGGTTCCTGGCGAATAAATGTCAAAGACGGAAGCGAGACCGCAATATGCCTAGACTGGTAGTCCTAATCAATGCACGAAACCCAGCATCGCTGTGTTGAGGTGCCATTGTAACCAACCATATTGAGATACCAGTTTCCGCTACCCACAGACTGAGGATATACACGACAGGTCCCGTTATCACCTGCACTCATGATGCCGGAAACCATGCACAGTTTGTGCGTTCCGGAAAGCAACTGGGTGACACCAGAAGTACTTTTAGTTGAGAACTCGCCGAGCTGAATCAACTCACCAAAATTAACACTTGCCCAAACACCGGATTGACAGGCTAGTTACTTGCGCAATAAGCAATGGCCGCTAAACACTGGCCATCATTATTTCCACCCCCGGTAACTATTTGCCAGGTCGTTGCGTTAATCGGCTGGCTGGAATCAGGGGCATTACGACCATCGTTTCCCGACCAGGCAGTTATAGTCCATCCGCCAGATAAAACACGCATGTTTGTAGGACATATCGCCTGAGAGGTATTACTCCAGCCACATGCGCTATTACCTTGGACACGCTGCATATCACCCAATGCGTTACTTTTCCACGCACCGGATTGACAGGAAAGTACGGCTCCGCTGGCATCACGGCTTACCAACCCGTTTGGATAACAGGCCGTGCCGGCAACGTTGATTTGATCGAGCTGTAAAACCCCTCCGGCTGAGAGGTTTCCGTTCGCCCTGACTGTGGATCCAGTCACCTGATTGCTTGCAGTTATATTGCGTCCGGCGGCGATGTCGCTGTCGGCCTGGACTGTAGCGCCTTTGACCTGGCCCCCGGCAGTGATATTCGCGCTGAAATTGCCGCTCGCACCTCGGACTTCGCTGCTGAATATGCCGTTCTGGCCATTGAGCGTAGCCACGTTATTGAGATTATTTACGCCCATATCAATGGACGTATGCATTTTGTTGAGGTCCGGACGGCCATTGACCTGAAAACGGTACAACCTGTCGTTATCCTCCTGTGCGGCCGACAGTTCATCCGTTGAAAGCAGGACGGCAACGTGACCATTCCCTGCAGTGGCGCCGTATGCACTGAGTGGGATACGCCACGAACGAAGTGCGCCCGTAATGGTCTGCCCGTCATCTGTGTATCCGCCAAACCCTGTAGTGATGTTTTTGGCCATCATTATGAGGGCTTTTAGTGGATACGCGCTGCCGCCAGTTGACACCACCATACCCTGCAACAACTCAGTATTCTGTCCGTTTCTGACTACCCAGGTCTGCATTATTTGCCCCTGGCTGTTGGTTTCCGTAAAACCGACGGGCAGAAAACTGGTGTTTTTCAGCATGGCGGTAGTGATGACTGCGGGCGAGGTGGTAGTACTGGCACTAAGAAGAGCTGTATAGTTACGCCCGATATAGGCTCTGGCCGCTGCCGCGTAAGCGCTGGTCCGGGTGGCTTCCACCTGCCAGTTTTTCTCCTGGAGGTAATCGCGGTATTTTCCGGCGGCAAACGCCACCACCACCATCAGCACCAGTAAAGCCCAGCCGAGATCAAGGCCAGCCCAGCCGCGGTCATGTTTTTTCATTGGAATAATACCCATACAGGTTGATAAAGATGGCTCAGCTGGAACAGACCTCCGCTGAGGCAAAGCCAGGGGCCCAGCGGCCCCTCTTTTTTACCGGACAGATGCCATGTGCACTGCCAGAGAACGAAACCGGCCAGTCCGAACAATGTGGCCAATGCGGCCTCCTGCATCCCCATCCAGGTCGCAAGCCCCGTGATTAGCCACAGATCACCACGTCCCACCCGCTGAATATTCCGGTTCATAAGGGCATGTACGATAAACATCATCCCCCCCATGACGACGGTGTCCGTCGCACGTATAGTGCCGAAAGTATCGGTTGTGTCAGTGATGAACCCGACCAGAAGACCAGACACAAGAAATCTGCCAGTGAAGGTCAACGGGAGATAGCCACTCAGTGCATCGGTGACACCGACCTGCAACAGAAATGCCATCATCAGCACTGCGACAATCCGCTCTGTCAGACTGACCGGCGCGAGCATGGCCAGCATGCCTGCCATTGCGAACAACCAGATACCGGAGGTGATAACCGGGTGTTCGGGACGGCAGGTGTAGGCTATATCTCGCAAAAAACCGGTCACGCGGTACGTCAGACACCGACCGGCAACCGCAAATCCCAACAGCAGGGGAAGGGCATAACCGGTGGTCATACTGGTGACTATGACGGTGCGCATATGAATTTACCTCCTGCCGTGCGACAGACCTGAAGCCCTTTCAACGACTGGTAAATACCCCATATACGGTTGGCGTAATGCTCGCGTGTTTCATGACGATCCTGGCGGAATCCGGCGTTATAGGAACCGAGGCAATTCCATGTAACTCCACAGACCTGAAAGTGCGTTGCGAGGATCCACGCCCCTATCTGAATATTCAGACAGGGGCGTGTAAGCAGATCATTCGCATTCCGAATAACGCCCATCCGGATCAATTTCGGGATATGGGTTGAATTAATCTGCATCAATCCATAGTCCGTACTGAGCGCTTCGCCCTTTTTGTCCCGGTTAGTATTGGTTACCCAGGGCCGCAGGGACGACTCTCCCTTTGCTATCGATTTCAGCAACAAAGGCTCAATCTGATAACGTGCGCCGGCCGCATTAAAGCAGGTATCGAATGTCGCCGGGACGGGAGTGGGCATAGCCCGCAGAGGAGGAGGGAAAAGCGACAGCAGGGACAACGTCAGGAGCAGGAAGCAGGAGAAAGAGCGTAGCCCCCGCATGTGGCCTCCTTACCCGTTAACGGTGAAAATCAGCTTGTTGGTGCCAGTGCTGCCGCTGTCAGCCGTGCACTGCGCGCTGGCTTCTTCCGTACTGACTTTTCCGTCAGCATGACTGGTGCTGTTCAGCGTAATGGCATTCGCAATAGCCGCTTTGCTGAGTTGAGTGGCCAACTGAATACATTCACTCTGGGGAACTCGCTCATAGGTCAGTGTGAACCCGTTGGTGAAACCAGATGTTGCGACCGGAGCCAGAGTAACCGCGCCCCCCCAGGTATTGTAAAGCGTGGCTGTGCCGGAGGACGGCGTCCCGCGCACAGTCATGCTCCGGGGAACGGCACCCATCTGGATAAGCGACCCCATCATCTTCTCTCCGGAACTGAAGGTATAGCCGTCAGAACCCTTCATCAGGTTCTGAGTACTGGTGATGATTGTCTGAATATTGGATGATTCTGATCCCACGTTGACGCGCCCTTTGAGCAAAAAATAGCCCGCCAGAACGATAGCGATGACAAACAACACGACCAGACCCACACCACCTTGTTCCAGAAAACCCCATCCCCTGTGGTGTTTCGTGGAGGGCTGTGTCTGGGGGTGTGCGGCGATGTGCTGAGACTGTAATTCCATGGTATTTCCTCTTTGTGTTAAAGCGCGCCGAAACTGGTGTTGCTGAGTGTGCTGATATCCATCACAACAAAAACCAGTAAAAGGAGCATCATGATCATTGACAGGTACATAAATGAACGTACGACGACCGCACGTTTGCTTACCCGGTCCAGCGTCTGATCAAGCCAGCGCTGGCCGTAATTACTGATGAGGTCATCTGCACCATCCCCCTGTAACAGGGAGAGGAAGTTGGCGGCCTCACGGGAAGGGAAGTCGTAACCACAGTCACGCAACGCCAGCCCAAGATGTTTCCCTTCGCGGACATGTTCGGTAATTGCATCGAGACGAACGGCAAGCCAGGGCGAAGCCGATTCCTGCAGGATCTCCAGTGCGTCACGTGTTTTTACCCCTGCCCGAAGGAGTGCGCCCATGTTGAGCAAAAAAGTGGCCCCCTGAATGTCCTTGTAGACCGACCAGGGCATCAGACTGTCGAAAGCCTGGCGAAGTCTGTCTGGCCGGTGCCAGCGGGGAATAGACCAGATAATCCAGGCAACAAGCAGCGCCAGCGCACTGCCGCTGAGCAGACCGTATTCGTTTATCAGTTGTGAAAGCGCATACATAAAGCCCAGTGCCCCGGTCCAGTTTTCAGGGGACCCCATCCAGAGCAGGGCGGGAATGACCTCGGTGTTCAGCACATACAACGTACTGGACATCATGAGAGCAAACCCAAGTGGGTAAATAGACATCTGCCAGACGGCCTGCTTAATACGTTTGCCGGCGGAGGTCAGGTTGTTGGCATAACGGAGAGCCTGGGGCAGTGATTCGCTGCGTATTCCTGCCCCAATCACGGAAGCCTCTGCCGGCGGGAGCCAGCGGTGCAGGGTTCGATCCAGTGTGCTCTCGCCGCTGTTTTCCCTGATGGCGTCAATGCAGTCGTCAATCAGTTCAGCAAAGGGATGCCAGCGACGCCCAAAGTCCGTCCAGGCATCCCGCATCTGTTCCAGAGCTGCTTTCAGCTTCTGCCGGTTTTCAATCAGAAAGCGCAAGGCATCATAAAACTGTACCCGGTAGGGACCGCTGAACGTTTTGCGTACCATAAAATGGCGCAGGCGTTGTAAAGGGCCTAATTCACGCATCGTCCACCTCCAGACGTTCATCCTCATCAAGCGGAATAATGCGGGTGGCCATCAGCGGGTCAACCAGACCGCCATTGATTTTGTGCAGCAGGTGCTGGACACGGCTGATTCCTTTCATCTGGCCGAGCCAGTACTTGCGGGCAGCACCTTTACCTTGTGCTTTCAGCAGACTGAACAGACGGTTGTTGGTTTCAATCACCTCGGCAACGACGGTACGGCCTTTGATCCCGTGTCCCACTTCGGCCCTGACCTGATTGTTGATCTTGACCTGTTGCTTACAGGACGTGCAGCCATCCGGGTTGTGGAAAAACATGTTCTCGGTGCTACAGACACCATCGACATTGCCGTATTTTTCAAGAAACGCCCGCTCTTCCTCAGAAAGTGAACCGACTTTATCCTTCCAGGAGATACGGCAGTCCGGGCATAGCGTGGGGACAAGGCGCTGGCTTATGAGGCCGATGAGCAACTGGGCGTCACACAACAAATCGGCGCTGACCCCCATAGTGACCATGCGTTCAGGAATACCTAGCGCGGAGTTGGTGTGCAGGGTGGTAAGGACAAGGTGACCGGTCTGCGCGGCATAGATGGTAGCCAGCATGGAAATCAGGTCGCGCATTTCCCCGACCATAACGGAATCCGGATCCTGCCGCAGCGATGCAGCGATGGCACGTCTCCAGGCGAGGTTTATTGCCTCATCATCGGATTTATCGCAGATGATGGGGGACTGTACCGCCCCGATGATTTGCCCCTCCAGAGGATCTTCGACTGTGCGCAGATGCATGCCGGGCGAGCTGTCGAGATACATCCGACAGGCACTACGCAGGGTAGTTGACTTGCCAGAACCTGTAGGTCCGGAGAGGACAATTTTCCCTTCCGGACGTAACACCATCCGGGATAGTAGTTTTATCTGCTCGGGCAGATAGCCCAGTTGCTCCGGAGTGGGGACGTCATTGCCGTCATCCGGGATAAGGCGCATGACCGCGAGGAGCCCGTCGCCAGTCGGGGTGTGGCTGTAACGGGCGGCGAACAACCCGATTTTTCGCATCATGGCCGGCGACAAGCGCGCATCCTGCTCGCGTCCCGGTAAGAACAGGGGTTCTGACACATCTGACATGGAAAGGATACAGGTGGCACACAGTGACATCCCCTCCTGTGGCTGGCGCTCATCCACGAGGTAAAGCCGGCCGTGAATGCGCATTTTTACCTGAAAAAGGATGTCCGAGATGATGAAGTGAATATCGGAGGCCTTCAACTGGCGAGCAACCCCAAAGTACATCAGGATCTTCTTTTCACTCTCACTGGTATCCCCGAGGTCTGCTTTTGTCATCCCTGGTTGTCCGGGCTCCGTGTTGTCCTGCGGCGCTGATTTCTTCGCCTCACGGAGTTCAGAAAGGGAGACAAAACGGGTCTGTGCACCCGGATGACTTTCCAGCAGGCTCATCATTCGTGCCTGAACGGCCGGATTTCCCCGCTGGTTGGTGTCGATAAGGATTTCTGTTTTATCCGCTTCACGGCTTAGCAGTACGGATTCGTCATACTGCATGGTCAGCCTCCGAAGGTAAGCAGGGTGCCGTCACTGAGCATGACGCCGGTTAGCGAGATAGATTTTACCGTCTGTTCAGTCCCGGGGAGACGGCTACCGGGCGAGACAATCAGCGTCTGGCCGGAGGTTAGCTGCAGCGTGGCTTTCAGTTGTCTGTCGCGGCCGTTGATTTCCAGAACTATAGGGCGGGTGTTCGCCACCACCGGTCGGGCGGCAGCGCCCGGCAGCGTGGCATAGCCCCCAGCCCCTGGTGAAGCGGGGATGACAGATGAAGCGCTGCCTGTCTGGTTCTCCTCCAACTGGCGCTCAAGCTGAGCGCCCTGAACCTGCGCCTGCAGGAGAATATTTCGGGTATGGAGTTGTTCAAGTTGACCCTTCGTCACGGAAGGGGATAGCTGCAGACTGGTTGATTCCGATGCAACAACCGGGACAGACGGCAGCAGAGCCAGCAGAAGAAGGGCGGCTGGCCGGAGGCTAGGGTGATGACGCATAGATATGACCTTCTGTGGTGTAGCTGAATGCGCTACCGTTCAGTTCAAAGGTGACGCGGGTAAGGCGGACACCGGTATCGTTGAGTCCATCGAAGAGGTCGGCGGGAGGCATCTGCCCGGAAAAGCTAAAGGCGTAATCCTTCCAGTCCTGTACCGATGGTGGCTCACCATCTTTACCCGGCAGAACAGGTGCGGGGGGCACTTCGCTGAGGTTCAGCATCACCTGCTGGCGCTGAAACCAGGAGAGGACGCGCATCAACTGACCAGAGGCGTCCGGCACGGTTTCATCGGTGAGTGGTTTCTCTGGCAGCGGGAGGGGAACCGTAGCTTCGCGAGCTCCTTCTTTCAGGTTAAAGATCGGCGTGACACCAAAGACTTCCCGGCAGCGTTTCAGAAATCCCTCTGCCGTGCCACCTGGTTTGATCCGATAAAGCAACGTGACCCCGTCGGGGCTGCAGGTACCTGAGGCCAGTCCCCAACCTTCCAGTACTGATGGCGCTGGAGCCTGCAGCGTCTGACACTGAGCCAGCAGAGCAGGAACAGTGATGATACTTGCCCAGGGATGCGGCAGGACCGGCGGTGGTGCCGGTTTTGCAAACATAGCCCGGGCACGGGCCTGGATTTCATCCGCCGTCAATTCCGGAACCGGTGCGGGTTGTTCATGCTGCCACCATACGACCGCTGCCCCGACCACGAACAGCAGGATACCGGCTGGTAGCCAGCGATTTCCGCGCAGGCCATCAGTCTCCACCCGACAGGACCGCCTGTCGCGGGAAGAGAGGGACGCCAGCAGACTGTGTATATCCGCCGGAGTATCCAGTTCCGCACGAACATCCCACCCTGCCGCCGGTGCTTCGTTTAAGGTCAGAAACAGTGTCAGTAACTCCTGCATCCTGCTCAGTGGGCCAGCTTTATCCGCAGTGACGGCAGGCAGACCATTGATGCTGGCCAGAAACACATAGTCAGTACTGTTCAGCCGGTAAATACCGTATCCGTTGCGGGTATGCACACTGAATGCCTTTGCCAGAGAATACAGCTGATGATGACGTTGATGCCCCGGCAGTCTCCCCCTGCCTTCTACGCCACTGTGTGTACCGCGCGCGTCCACCCGGCCCAGTGCGATGTGTACACCGATACCAGGCATTCGGGGAAGGCGCGCTTTTCCGGCTTGCAGAGCTGACAACCTGATGGTGCGCTTTTCCCGGGGAGCCCAGGTCAGGCCGGTGAGCCAGGTTCGGTGGCGGGATTTACTGTCACGTACAGTAACCAGGTACTCGATGTCCTTCATGTCAGCCTCCAGTACCTTGTGGGAAGGTCGGGGTGATGACGATCACCAGGGTGCTGCGCTCATTTTTCCCGGCCTGGCTTCCACCAAGTAACGGGTTACCTGGCGTGAAGGTGCCTGATTTGTTGACGGAGGTGTTGTTCTGGTCAAACCCCGTCAGGATGAGAGACTGACCAGCACGCAGGTTGGCTTTCTGGCTCAGCGATCGCAGTTTGGTGTACGGCATTTCGATATAAGAGTTGCCGTCCTTCGAGGTGAAATTGCGGATGGTCGGCGGATCGGAAAGATTGAAATTCACCTGTAGCTGAACATTGCCGGTTTCCTGGATAAGTGGCAGCAGGGTCATGTTAAACCCGGTGGTGATCATCCCCGGCGTAAGTGTGGTGGTGGCACCTACATCCGTTGTTGTTGTTGTGGCCGACTGAGCCACATAGACTGTCTGATCCGCCATCTGGATAGGCACGGCAGTCAGGTTAGTCACGGTGCTGGACTGTGAGGTGACGACACTGACATCACCCTGCTCTGACAAGGCCTTAAATAACAGATTTGACCCAGAGAATTTTGCCGCATTCCCGGTGGCCGTATCCAGAATGGAGACCGAGGCAGATGTGGCACCCGTGATATCACCGGTGGCATTACTCAGGGAGGCACCCGCAGTGTGCAGGGATTTGTACACTAGACCCCAGTCAATGCGGAAATCTTCGTTCCGGGTATTGCCGACGCTCAGCACCTCAACATTGAGCGCCACTTGGCGGTTCATGATGCGGTTCTGCTCTTCCACGTAACGGGAAACAGACTCCTGGACTGAAGGGGTATCCGTAACAATCAGGGATGAGCTGGACGAAGAGAGCCAGTATCGTCCTTTCTCCGGGGTGAGCATGGCCTCCACTGCCTTGCGGAGATCGGCATAAAGATCATATTCCTGTCCTGTGGTCGTGCTCTGGGACGTACTGGACTCACCTGAAGCGGAGTTATCCTGACCGCCGGTGGCGCCCATCGTACTGGTCGTGCCGGAACTGACGCTGGAGGTGCTGGACGTTTTGGTGTTCAGCATGGCCAGTGTGTAAGAGCGTGTCTCCATCAGGTAGAACACGATCGTACCGCCGTCCATTCGCCAGTACAGGCCGCTGCGGCTGGCCATCAGATCCAGCAGCCCGGATAGATCCCCCTGCCACATAACCCCGGTCAGGTTCATGGCCTGGTTTCCGGTTACGGCCGGAGCCGCAGTTGTGCTGCCCAGACTGTTCAACGGGATCCGGCCGCTTTCATCTGGTACCGGTAAAGAACCACTGATCTGGCGTGTGACGCCGGTACTTACACTGCCCTGACTGAAGCTGAGTGCATCCGGGGTAAAGATGACAGGTGTGCCGCAGAGGGAGGTGATGCGCTGCGCCAGTTCCTGCAGAGTGATGGACGGACGAGCTTGCGTGATATTGCAGGCAGGTGCCTGACGGGATTTCTCCCTGATGGCCACGGGTATGGGACTAGGGTTGATCCATTGCCTGTCCGTCCAGGTTAACGGCTGGGGTTGTTGTGTTCGGGGGAGCTGTGCCTGAGCACGGGCAACGGTGGCATCTGACTGTGCCTTTTTCTGCATGTGGTTGATTTCTGAAAAGGTACAACCTGCGAGCAGAACAATGCAGGACGCCATCAGCAGGCGCCGCAGAAGAGGTTTCTTCATGGGGAAAATCCGGATTAGTTGAGGTAAACCACCGCGCCGTCAGGCGCGCCCTGTGGTGGGGTGAGTCCGGTGGCCATACCGGAAAGCCAGACCAGTTGGTTGCTCTGCAATATGCCGATCAGCGCAGAGCCCCGGCTCCGCATACGCAGCGCATCCAGAAGTCCAGGTTGCTCAGGCATCCAGATCCACAATCGCCCCTGCCATAGTTGGTACTGAATACGGCTATCTGGAGTGAACGGCAGGGCCAACTGCTCCGTGGGGATTGTGCCGTCCTGTTGACCGGTCTGGTAACGCCAGTCATTGACCCGATTTGCAATCATAAGTATCTGGTCTGCATACATCTGCCCTGCCTGGCGCTGTGTGGTGGCGTCGACGGCCTGGCGTTGTTGCATATCGATATCGCCGGCGATGAGGAAAAACACCATGCTGATGGCCAGAACGACCCAGCCCATCAGTGGCCTGCCGGGGTATCAGAGACGGAGACAACGCACTGAACGCGTGAAGCTTCTGCATACAGCGGCTTCTGTGCCGTACGGTAGAGTTCGAACATCTGCCCGAGCATACTCTCAAAGGTGCCGCGGAAGGTCAGGGGAGCATCAAGGCGGTAGTCTGTCACCGAGGTGGGCCAGATCACCGTCCAGTATTGCGATGCCCCTGATTCACAGCGTGTTTCGCCTGCCCATTTCAGCAACATTTCGCGCAGAGTGGTTCCGGCTGGTGCCTGCCAGGTTTTACCGGTGATCACTGGCATAACTGGCTGACCGGTGGAAACTACCGGCTTCGGCAGTACCGGGGGAACGGGGGATACCGGAGGGTTGGTGGTGCCCATTTTTTTATCCGGACCAGGCGTTGTTGGTGGGGTTGTCCCCCCACCACTGAACGGGTTTTTAGGGACGCTGGTACTGACAGGCTTCACTGCTGCTGGAATGGTCGTTGTCGTTGACTGAACCCCCGTAGCAGTCGTCTGACCGGCCCGACGCAGCGTAACTTTCTGCTGATTCCAGTCCACCTGACCACTAATCGCCTGTTCTGTCAGCAACCGACTCAGTACCCTGGTCCATTGATCATTGGTGTAAACAGAAACGATGCGGGTGTTCAGTACAGGACGCAGGGCATTTTCGTAATCCAGTTGCCAGCCGGACGGCATGATGCGCCGTATCCATTGTTCAAGCGTCAGATTACGTGCCGGTGACAGCGCCAAAACGGCCACAGGAGCTGGCGTGCCAGTAAAGGTTAGTCCTGGCAGGCCGACAGGTGATGTGTGTCGGTTATCAACCTGGCTGTTTTTCGTGGTTGCCGGATTGGTCTGGGATTTTGACACTGTCGGTGAGATTGTCTGCAGTACCGGAACTGGCAGGGGGGCTGAACGCGGAGCAACAGCTGTCGGTGTTGGCTGGCGTACCGGAACGGGCGTGGAGGGTGGTAACAGCCGGCGCTGTGTCTGCGCAATGATGTCGGTACTTTCGCTGATCTGTCCATCGACAAAGACCAGCGCAGGTGTGTCCGGCTGTGGTGTCCGGGCATTAAAGCCCGAACATCCTGCCAGAAGTGGGGGGATTAAAAACGGAATCGTACGCTTTTTCATGATGGTCTCTCACGGCAGAGGGAGTTCTATGGGATGGATGATGATGTCCTCACCGCTGCACGCGGCCCCGGCGGATGCTGTCCTGATCTGGAGTGAATCACCTTTTTGTATCAGGAGTTGTTGTTGCATCATTGAGAGCCTGAAAGCCGATAGATCAACGTGATGATCCGTCGCACCTGAAGGTGAAAACGCCATAAACGGGGGGGGACATTTATGCTTAATGTCCAGTGTCACCACGCGCTGCTGCGTGTCTTTTGGGGATATTTTGACGGTTACAGTGGAGCCGTATTCGATGCTATCTCTGACTTCGCGTACCTCCTTGCCGTTCCTGATTTCCACACTCCGGGTGTAAGGCGAAGTCAGCCGGTTCTTAATCACAGTCAGATTTTGCTGCGGTACATAAACGTCAACAGTGTCGCTCAATCGGGAAATCGCCTTATCAGCCGGGATGACAGAGACGCTGATGTCGTCAGTTGCCAGTTCTGTACTCTTACCGATAGTAGTATCAGTAGTGGTACACCCGACAATGAGTATGGGAAAGGCAAAAGTAAAAAGACGCTTCATGATGACTCTCCGGGGAGGATTTCTGGGGTGATAAGAATGACCTGCAGGGTATTCTCATCAATAGCGCGGGCTGCCAACATGCTCTGGCCAGGACGCAGGGACAGGAATTGATTCAGGCTGAAACCTCCACGGGTGTCCTGAACGTGCAGGTCTACGCTGAGGGTCAGTGGCCCCACTGTATGCCGGAAACCTGGAATGATGACCATGTCAAAGCCGGGACCGGCCGGGTCCGTGTCGTGAAAAGAAACCGGCACCGCTATCATATTGGTGGTTTCGGTGGTGGCACTGAATGTCGTGCTGACGGTTGCAGATGACGCCATTTTTTCACGGACCTCACCGGCTTTTCCTTTCACTACGGTGATGACTTTTTTGGGATCCCAGTCAGGGAAAAGGAGATGCCAGCTGGCATCTGCTGGCTTTTTCACGTCCAGTACCAACGTATTCAGGCGAACCGTCGCCTGTTCCGGATGGTCCACGGTTATCGGAGAGTAGTTTGGGTTGCTGAGGTTGCAGCCTGCCAGCGCCAGCGTCAGGGCGAGGCAGAACAGACTGATGATTTTCATGTGAATATCCAGGTGAGAAAGTTATCCGGGTTATAAATCCGGAATCAGATCAGAAAAAGAGGACGAGTTTCCGGGGCGGCAGATGTTCTTTTTACTGGCTTTCCACTGAAGTTCCCCAATCAGGTTTTCAGCAGCCGTCAGGGCTTCAATCGCACGGGTATAGTCGGTGAGAGGAACAATTTCAGTGGTGGCATCAGGTTTGCAACTTAGTTCTACTGAGTTGTCGTCCTTGCTGACCAGGAGGCAATCTTTTTGGTAATGGAACCCTTTGCTCACGTCGGGAGCTGACATCAGTACATCTTTGTTAATGACCAGCTTTTTATCCGGAACCAGATGCAGGGTATAGCTGGCTAGCAGTATGCCAAGCCCGATAACCACACCATTAATGCAAACGACAAAAATCCACGGACCTTTACTGGGTCTGAATTTGCCGGCGTCGTTAAATAATTCAGACGTTGCAAAGTAGAGGATAAATAACAGCACCACGAAGCCGAGAGCCGGGAACAAATATGTGTCAAACGGTCCCTCCGGCTCGCAAGTGATAAGCGGTTCAGACAGGACAGAGAAGGGCAGCAGCAAAAGCAGCAGCCCAGTTATTTTTTTAAACATGGCGTTTCCTGTGGAGGGGCTCGCAAAGGGGGATTTACTGTTAACGTGATGGCTGAGAAATTTGTCGTGCGCTTAAAATGGTCGGCCCTGACGACAGAACGCATACCCACTGTCATCATGGAAAGTGGCGCCCTGCTGGGCACCTTTCTCAATACTGGATATGGCCCGTTCGATATCCGCTACGAGCAATTCTGGCCGTGTCGTTCGTGTGCCCTGAACGATCAGCACCAGATGTAATGCCAGGCTGGTACGGTATTCGTCCATTCCGTCATCAAAATAGGGTGGCAGGCAGGGGGCATCATTGCGGGGAAAGAAGCCGGGCATAGAGTCACACTGTCTGCGGAATATTTCCCAACGGATAGCCCAGGGATCATTTTCTGATTCATACCGGGGAAACTCCCCTGTATGGGTGATATTTTGCGTATCTGGCGGGAGTTCATTATCCCGGACATAACCCGTAATGCGCCGCAGGCACCGGACCATGTCTGTTAACCGCGTCCCTGGCTGCGCGCTAAGCCGTATTACCACCTGCTGTAGTGGCCACCGTTCGAGTTCCCGGTCTGTTTTTATTGCCCGCAGTCTCCATCCCCGCTTGCGCAGATCGCAAAGGATATCTTCCAGCATCTTCCTGGCAAACCCTGATTTCTGGCTCAGGCGGATAATGTCTTCGACCATTTCGGGTGTCTGCTCGGGAGCCCAGAACAGTTCGCGCGCGCGCAGGAGTTCTGTCTCCACCTGTTGACGAAGGTGGGGGCGCATTTGGGCTGGACCAGACAGAATCCTGGTGTCAGCGCTCTGTTCCCGTGTCAGCTCATAACCGACACGCTGAAGCGCTTTTTCCAGCGTTTCCAGCATCCTGTGCGTAGACATGATGCCACTCTCCTGCCACAACCAGGTTGCTGTACTGATGTCTGTCAGCTTTTCGCCCAGTTTTTCATGTACGGGCGTGCCGTACCGCCATTCTTCCGGTTGAGTACCACGCGGACCTTTTTCTGACTGAGTGTCATTTTGACCTCTTCTGACCAACTGGCAGGTGCTGGCCACTACATGAATGCCCTGTATTCCCATAAGAAACAGCACCACGTACCCGGGGTTCGCTGTGGCTGTATCCCCAATGTTCCCAACCAGAGCAAGAACAACCAGCAGTGCCGTATGGCCGTAGAGTGTCACCCGCAGCCGCTGGATGAAATCGGGAGACTGCTTTGAAGCGTAGTAAAGCACTGTCAGCACCCCGGTGACCAAGACAGCGTTGAACAGCAGCAGTGCCGGTTCTGTCTCTGGCAGGCGGAAATGTTTCAGCGCTGCCCATGCAATGAATATGAGGCCTGTACATTCCAGTATTGTGGTAAACAGAAACAGGAACGAAACGGGGCTCAGCTTCCCGGCGACCTTACGCAGGAATGTGGTAAAAACGGACCACAGGGGATCAGGTTTCTTTTTCACCCGATGAAACTCCTCTAAGTCATTTAATCAGGCCGTCTGAAACCAGAATGGTCCCGTCACGGGGCCCCTGTTCATCGTGTTATGCCTGGCGGAAAATGTGATAATTTCAGCCACACTCTCGTAGTGGCCACGCTCATGCCCTTGAGTTCGTCACCCCGGTTCGGCTCTGCTCCCCGTTGGCTATCACCAGTGCGTGCCTGGCTGTCACGCTGCTACGCCGGTGCTTCTTTTCTTATTAACCCTCACCAGATGCAAAGTTGGCTCTCTACTCGGAGACTCGGGCGCTGGTCATTACCCTGCGTTTGCTGTCTTTCGACTGCTGCGGTCAGTCCGCGTTAGTGCTTCATGTCGTATTTCCTCCCGTCAGGGGCGTTACGGGTCATCTGGCCGTTGGTGTGGCAAACAGACGGCGGCGGTTGTTGATGATGTCTTCGGTTGCTGACTGGCAGTCCGCGCAGGTTTGAACACCCGGGACGGCCGCCTGGCGTCTTTCAGGAATCGGTGCCTCGCAGAACTGGCAGTGTGTGGCTGAAGGTTGCTGAGGTGTTTCACGGGACGGGCGTTGCAGACTGGCCAGAAAAAACATTTCTTCGTTCGCGCGATCGCAAATATCAGGCATGGTTTCTCCCGGAATAAATACGCCCGCATCAAGTACGGGCTGAGGTTAGCGTTAACGATGGCAATTGTGGTTAATCTACGGTGGTAACCAGCAGAAAAACGCCCTCCAGACCGGTTATCCGTACTTTCGTTCCAGCGGGATAATCTCCGTCGGCTCTGACAAACCAGACACTATCGCCAATGCGCGTCTGGCCAGTGCCGTTGATAAGCCCGTTGTCCAGTATCAGAGTCATTCCTTTCATCAACGCGAGGCGGTCATTCAGTGATACGGCAGGCGGTGACGAGCGGTAGACCATTTTTTTGATAATCCTGAGGCTGGCCAGCAGAACCGTAACAGCGGAAAAGAGCAGCCACTGCCAGAACAGAGCTGTCGGGGCAATCAGCGCCAGTCCGCTCGTTGTCAGTGCCGCCAGGCTGAGACACAACAGCCAACCAGTGCCGGTTAGGATCTCAATCGTAAAGAGAAGTCCGGCGCTAACCAGCCAGATAATCTGCGGATCCAGCGTGTTAAACCATGACATCTCAGTCGCTCCGTGTGTTCAGGTTTTTTACCAGTTCACCGATGCCGGCAATGGAACCCATGACACTTGAAGCATCAAGCGGCATCATCACAACCTTGCTGCTTGAAGAGGTGCCGATCTGCTGCAGCGCTTCGGTGTATTTTTGCGCCACAAAGTAGTTCACAGCCTGGATATCACCTGCTGCAATCGCTTCAGACACCATCTTCGTGGCGCGGGCCTCAGCTTCTGCAGAGCGTTCTCGCGCTTCGGCCTGTAGGAAAGCAGACTGACGCTCTCCTTCTGCTTGCAGGATCTGCGATTGTTTCTCGCCCTCAGCGCGCAGAATTTGCGCCTGACGAACACCTTCGGCTTCCAGAATGCTGGCACGTTTAGTACGCTCGGCTTTCATCTGGGCATTCATGGCATCAATCAGTTCTTTGGGGGGCTGAATGTCGCGGATCTCAATACGTGTCACCTTGACACCCCACGGGCTGGTTGCGTGATCCACGGCAGCCAGCAATCGGGTGTTAATACTGTCACGCTGGGAGAGCATCTCATCGAGTTCCATCGAACCTAACACTGTACGGATATTGGTCATAACCAGGTTGATGATGGCATTGCTCAGGTTGCTGACTTCGTAGGCAGCCTGTGAAGCATCAATGATTTGAACAAAACAGACGGCATCAATTGAGACATTGGCGTTATCGCGAGAAATGACCTCCTGCGACGGCACTTCGAGGACCTGTTCCATCATATTTATTTTGCGGCCGATGCGATCCATGAAAGGAACAATGAAACCCAGTCCCGGTTTCATTGTGTGGGTATAACGACCAAAACGCTCCACAGTCCACTCGGAACCCTGCGGTACAATTTTGACGGCTGAGGAAACAAATACGAAAGCGACAATAATGCTGACAGCTGCAGGCAGCAGGCTGGAGAAAAATTCATACATGGGGAAACTCCGGAGGTGCAATAAACCCGGTGTGGTACCGGAAGGGACGAAAAAATTAGTGAATATCTGGGGACCAGACGTCACGGTGATGCTTCCCATCCCGAGCCCCCCATGCAGATTCGGGGAGAGAATGGTGTCCGATGTACAGTGTGCGTAGGGTGGTTTTGCCTAATGAAATCTCGCGGCCCTGAACAACGGAAAAACGATCAGAGTAAAATGAGTGCTCAACCTGCTCATCTTCATTTTTTGACAGCAGCAGCTGGAGCGTGACCGGAGCAGACATAGAGCCTGTCGCCGTGAATGCTTCTTCCATCCTGGTGAACTGAAGTATGTGGCGCTTGCGGCTTCGTTGGCGCTCGATGATTTCAGGCATTACTTGTTCTGGCCATGGGCACAGGCAGTGGCGCCAGCCCTGGCTGTACAGAGAATTGATAACGGCACGGAATCGAAATAAATCACAGCCCGCGGACGATACTGCGTTTGTCCAAAGGGCGGTAAGCACACTGTCGATGGAATGGTTTTTATTACCGTCGAGCAACTGGCGTATCGTTGAGAACTCAGCTGCCATTCCCCTGAAAGATGGAACATGGCGAGCACCGCTAAGCCACTCGGCGATAAATTTACGTTTACCGCGTTCTGAAGTGATGTTGTGGTTTTCCTCCGCCGTTCGCAGGGCGACAAGAATGCACCACAAGAGATTACTGACCTGGTCCTGGGTGGATTGCATGGGATAATGACTCTCTGATGGTTCCGGTTTCTGGCAATGGCGTCTGTGCCTTCACACCGCCGGTGAAGGGAGCCGGGTATGGCTGACGGGTAACAGGAACAGAGGGTGTTCACATGGCAGGCCCCGTACAGACGCCATTCCGGAAAGCGGATCAAAAAAAGCCCCCGACTAGCGGGGGAACTCCATTTGCAAATGATGGAAGTTTAAAGCCGGTTCGTATCCCGGTACCTGAGGCTCCTGGTGTTGAGCTAAGGAAGGTGCGAATAAGCGGGGAAATTCTTCTCGGCTGACTCAGTCATTTCATTT
>NZ_JACASJ010000090.1:0-20822 GCF_013391025.1 Enterobacter sp. SECR19-1250
CACAACCCGCTACGGGGGAGACTTACCCGAAATCTGATTTATTCAACAAAGCCCGTTTTTCCCTGAAACGGTTCTGGCCTCGGCTGCGGGTAAAGATCTGATGTCCAGCGGCGATGCAACCGTTAAAGGTACATTTGGTAAAGATTCCAGCGTGGTTAAGTGGGTTATTCTTGCCGAAGTCCTGGTAGGGGCCGTGATGTATATGACGACCAAGAACCTCAAGTTCCTGGCGGGCTTTGCGATCCTGTCCGTATTCGTCACGGTAGGTATGTCTGTCGCAGGATACTGATATCCAGCGACAGCCGTTCAGAGCCACTTCCGACTATTAAATTCTGGTTTAATTCTGAATGCCCTTCACGAGCATTCACGGGAGGGCTTTGCCTGTAATCCGGCTGGCAGGTATTTCCATACTGCCAGCTGTACCGGAGACGGAACATATATGGCAGATGAATCTCTCAAAAAATATCGCTTTCCCGAAACCCTGACGAATCAGAGCCGCTGGTTTGGCCTTCCTGTGGATGAACTTATTCCGGCCATTATCTGCCTGGGGTGGGGATTCTGGACCCAGCATTATATTCCCGGAATTATCGCTGCCGTACTGGCCTATCTCGGAATTAAAAAGCTCAAGAAAGGGCGGGGCAGTTCATGGCTGCGAGACCTGGTCTACTGGTATATGCCGACCTCACTGCTGAGGGGGATTTTTCATGATGTACCCGACTCATGTTACCGCCAGTGGATTAAATAGACAGGAATAATCAGATGGAACACGGAGCACGATTAAGTACACAACGGGTTATTGCCATCGGCTTTATTGCCATGGGGGTGGTTATTCTGGGAAGCATCACCACCAATGTTATTCAGGCCGTCAACAACTACCGCCTTCAGAATGAGCAGAAGTCTATCGTCACGCCAATGCTTTTCAACGCGCCGTTTGCCGTGTCGCAGAACCAGGCAGATGCCTCCTACCTGCAGCAGATGGCCCTGTCGCTTATCGCCCTTCGCCTGAATGTCACCCCGGAGACCGTTGATGCCTCTCATGAGCAGCTGCTGGCCTATGTCAAACCCGCAGCGCAGAACGAGCTGAAAATCCGGCTTGCTGAGGATGCGAAGCGCATTAAGGACAACAACGTTAACTCGTCTTTCTATATGACCAGCGTGAAGGTTTACCCGGCAAGCAGCCGCGTGGACGTACGCGGCCAGTTGAAGACCTGGATAGGCGACTCGAAACCGTATCCCGAGCTGAAACAGTACGTTCTCAAGTTCGAGCGCGAGGACGGCATCAGCTGGCTCAGTCACTTCGGAGAAATCACCGATGAACAAAAATAGTCGCCGTGCGCTGCTGGCGTTGCTGATGCTCGCGTCCGGTCAGACGGTCGCCGCACCCGCTGCGCTTTCTGCCACGATTGTTCCGCTGACGAACGGCGGACAGGCCAGTATCGCGGTCAGCAACACCGACCCGAACCTTTTTACGGTCGCAGGTGACCGCGTGACGGCCCTGACCAGCCTCGACGGTGAGCTGACGCGGCAGGAGCAGACGGCAAGCGGCGGTGTGATTGTCAGCACCCTCAACAAAAAGCCCTTCACGTTCATTCTGGAAACCGAACGCGGCCTCAACTTCTCGGTACAGGCCGTGCCGCGAGCGGGCGCTGGGCGAACCATCCGGCTGGTCAGCGAGCTGTCCGGCACGGGTGAAGCGGCGCGCACCTGGGAAGAGTCCTCCCCTTACGAGGCCACGCTGGTTTCCCTGAGCCAGCATCTGCTGGGCGGGCAGCTTCCGTCCGGCTGGCAGGCCATTCCCGTCACGCATGAAGCCCTCAACGCGCCCGCCGGACTATCAGCAGTCCCCGAGCGCGTCTGGGTGGGTAATCACCTTAAGGTGGTGCGCTATCGCGTCACCAACAATACCGGGATGGCCCGCAACATCGCGGAAAGCGACTTCTGGCAGAGCGGCATTCGCGGTGTGCTGTTTGGTGAAGCCTCGCGTCAGCTGATGGCGGGCGGCGCCCTGCAGGTCTTCATTATCAGCAGCGGAGGTGCGGCTGATGGCCAGCATTAATTCAGTGGTGAAGCGCAAGCAGTTTATCTGGCTGGGTATCGTGCTGGCGACCGTGGGCGTGGTGGGCGGAGGCGGCTGGTATCTGGCGGATGCACGCTACGAGGGCAGCAGCGATGCGGCAGCCGCCGGCGAGCCTGCGCCCGATATGACCGGCGTGGTGGACAGCACCTTTGACCAGAAGGTGCAGCAGCATGCCACGACCGAGATGCAGGCTACGGCCTCCGAGATGCAGAAGCAGTATGCCGAAATGCGCCGCGAGCTTGAGCTGCTCAGCAAGGGGCAGGCAGGCTATCAGCACCAGATTGACAAACTCAGTCAGGATAATGCGGCGCTTTCCGCTCAGGTCAGCGCGCTGGGGGCGAAACCCGTCACCGCATCGGGTGAGCCGGCCCCGCAGCCGCCAGTGCCTGCGCCGGGGCCTGAAGGTGAGCCGCAGCCGACCGGTTTCCCGCCGCAGACGGGGGCCGTCCCGCCGCCGACCGCGTTCTATCCTGGTAACGGCGTAACGCCGCCGGCGCAGATACAGTACCAGCCCATCCCCGTACCCAACCAGCTGCGCCGTCAGTCTTTTGCCCGCAGCGACGAGAGCAAAGGTCCGTCCCTGCCGTACATCCCGTCGGGCAGCTTCGCCAAATCGATGCTGATTGAGGGGGCTGACGCCAACGCCTCCGTAACCGGTAACGAGTCCACGGTGCCGATGCAGCTGCGCATTACCGGCAGGGTGGAAATGCCCAACAGCAAAAGCTACGACCTCACCGGCTGCTTTATCGGTCTTGAGGCCTGGGGCGACGTGTCCAGCGAGCGCGCCATCGTACGCACCCGCAACATCAGCTGCCTGAAGCACGGCGTCACCATCGACCAGCCCATTGCCGGACACGTGAGCTTCCGGGGTAAAAACGGCATCAAGGGCGAAGTGGTGATGCGAAACGGCAAAATCCTCGGCTGGGCCTGGGGCGCGGGTTTTGTTGACGGCATTGGTTCGGGTGTGCAGAGCGCGTCACAGCCATCGGTCGGACTCGGCGCCACGGCATCCCTCGGCGCGGGTGACGTGATGAAGATGGGGATTGGCGGAGGTGCCTCCAGAGCCGCCCAGACCCTCAGCGACTACTACATCAAACGCGCAGAGCAGTACCACCCCGTCATCCCGATTGGGGCGGGTAACGAAGTGACTGTTGTCTTTCAGGACGGTTTTCAGCTGAAAACCATTGAAGAGCTGGCGCTCGATAATGACAGACGCAAAGCGGAGAGCGATGAACGCAGTCCGGTTCCGCCGCTGTCAGTCCCGCAGGGCGGCATGAACGGGTTCAGTACCGACCAGATGCTCAACCAGCTGGGCAGGCTTAACCAGAGCCAGTTTATGCCGAAGGCCGACTCACAGTAACCCCACATAAAGGAACCGCAAATGAACAAGACAGTGCCTGTTGCGCTCACGCTGGCCAGTCTCCTGACGCTGTCGGGATGTGCCGGTACAACGAGCGATTTTGAGTGTAACGCGACGACATCCGACACCTGCATGACCATCGAGCAGGCCAATGAGAAAGCCAAACGACTGGAGGAGGCCAGCACGGTAAAGCCGGGTGCGACATCGCTGCCACGCCTGGCTGAGGGTAATTTCCGGACCCGGTCCGTGCAGCCCCTCACGCTGGCGGCTGAACCGGTGCATGCCGTCGCATCCAGAAATACACCGCTGACGGGCGCGCCAACTCTCCCCCGCCCGCAGCCGCACTCAGCCTCACGGTCGCCGCTCTCCATGGTCACGCCGGTTATTGCGCCGCCGCCAGGGCGCGAGTCCATCGTGGACCCGAGGCCGCTTCGCGTCGGTGAAAAGACTGCCGGGCTGTGGATCGCGCCCTATATCGATACGCAGGACGTTTATCACCAGCCGACGCGGGTGTTTTTTGTTGTGAAACCCTCAGCGTGGGGAACCCCACGCGTTAACTGAAACCTGAACCGCCACCGCGTGTGGCACCCATTTTAACAATCTGTCGTTATCACGCGTGCCCTGAAACGTAAAAAGGGATGGGCGGTAGCGTGTCCGGACAGTGTGAGCAGGGAGCGTTGATGGCAGACGAACTCGATCTCCTGCAGGAGCAGGACGAATTGCTGAACCAGCTTCATATACAGGCCGCGAGGCAGCGATCCTGCCTGCAGGGCAAAAGCCGCAACCGGTGCGAATGCTGTGGCAATCGCATCCTCCTCAGGCGGCAGCAGGCCATCCCGGGCGTACGTACCTATACGGAATGCCAGCGGGTTCTGGAAATACGAGAAAAACAGTATCTGAGGTGACCGATGGGAAGAAGAAAAACCAATGTGATGGTCGTGGGGAAAACCGGTAGCGGTAAGACAGCCATCAGCGTTGAGGTTATGCGGACCTTTTTATCAGAACGACAACTCCGCGACTGGCGTGAATTGCGCAAAGACATTCAGAACGATGGCAAAAAACCAGGAGACGAACATCATGACAACCAACAGTAACAGCGGTCCGGGTAAGACCCGCCACCTTAACGATATAGCGGCCTGCTGCGAGGCGATGGGGATGCGTGTCATCTGTGTTAATGCCGCAGAGCGCGACTTCTGGCTTTCAGCGTCTCAGCAGAGCGCTCCCGCCCTTGACGGGAAGGCTGGGATTTCTCAACACATAATGCAACGGCAGCGTGGGCACTGTCTGTTCCTGGGTAAAGCAGGCTCAGGTATGAGCGTAACAAAACAGCAGATGAGGGTTTTCCTGGCGAAGTCTGACGTCAGCCGGATTAAAGCGCTGTACAGCGGAGAGGACGGGGAGAGGCTGGCGGAGGCTATCAGACACAACTGCAGCGTCTGGTTTCCGCTGAATCCCGGAGGTAAAGGGAATGATGCTTAAGCTTCTGTCCGTCCTGCTGTATTGCCTTAGATGGCTTGCCTGGGCTTTTCACTATCTGATTATCTGGCCTGCCGCCACGCTGATGCTGCTGGTTGCCATGCTTTTGTGGATGGATAACACCACGCCCGGAGAGGCGATGGCGCAGGAAATTATGGCCGTCACGCATAACGTCAGCAGTGGCGAGTTTCGTATTGCGGTCTGCCGTGATGAACCTTTACAACCCTTTATACCGCCTGCTCCGCAGAACAAGTCCTCCGGCCTCACGCTGCATGACGCTCCCTCTGCCGTCTGCCATGACCGGGGCAGCGTCGTCACCGATGCTAAAGGATATGCCGGTCATGTTGACGGGGCGCTGAGTGCGTTTAAGTTGCTGTGGATTGTGATGGCCATTGTGTTTTCAGGGGCGGCGCTGCTTATGGGATGCCGTCCGTATTTCTGCCTGTACGGTCAGATGCGCTCAGTGCGTTTTCGCTACGGTATCCCCGCCAGCCGCCCGGCCCCTGCGACGGAAGCGGTCAAAACGGCCGACAATAAAAAGGAGGGGGATCATGAGTAATCCGCTGGACTCCGTCACCCGCACGGTCAACTCGCTGCTGACGGCCCTGAAGATGCCCGATGCGTCCTCTGAGGCGAACGATGTCCTCGGGCAGATGCGCTTCCCGCAGTTTAGCCGCGTGCTGCCGTACCGCGACTACGATGCGGAAACCGGCCTCTTCATGAACGAAAAGACGATGGGCTTTATGCTCGAGGCGCAGCCCATCAACGGCGCCAACGAAACTATCGTTTCGTCGCTGGAAAACCTGATGCGCACCAAGCTGCCCCGCGAGGTGCCGGTGGCCGTTCACCTGGTGTCCAGCCATCTGGTGGGTCAGGATATCGAGTATGGCCTGCGCGAGCTCTCATGGACGGGGGAAAAGGCTGATACGTTCAACGCCATCACCCGCGCCTACTATCTCAGGGCCGCAGAAGAAGGGTTCCCGCTGCCCGATCACCTCAACCTGCCGCTGACCCTGCGTAACTACCGGGTGTACATCTCCTGCTGCGTCCCCCGTAAGCGCGGAAGTAAGGCCAGCGTGATGGAGATGGAAAACCAGGTCAAAATCATCCGCGCCTCGCTGCAGGGGGCGCAGATAGCCACCCGCAGCGTGGATGCGGATGCCTTTATCCGCATTGCGGGCGAAATGATTAACCACAACCCGGATGCGCTGTATCCCACCGAACGGGAACTGGACCCGCTCAAGGATCTGAACTACCAGTGCGTGGACGATACCTTTGACCTGAAGGTGAAGGCCGACTACATGACGCTGGGGCTGCGCGGTAACGGTCGCAACAGCACCGCGCGCATCATGAACTTCCAGCTGACCAAAAATCCGGAGCTGGCCTTCCTCTGGAATATGGCCGACAACTACAGCAACCTTCTCAACCCGGAACTGTCCGTTTCGTGCCCGTTTATCCTGACGCTGGTCCTTAGCGTGGAAGACCAGGTAAAGGCGCAGAACGAGGCCAACCTGAAGTTCATGGATCTTGAGAAGAAGTCCAAGACCAGCTACGCCAAGTTCTTCCCGGGCGTGGCGCAGGAGGCAAAAGAGTGGGGCGATCTGCGCCAGCGCCTGTCGTCCGGGCAGTCCTCGCTGGTGAGCTATTTTCTGAACGTGACCCTCTTCTGCCGCGATGACCAGGAAACTGCGCTGAAGGTCGAGCAGGACGTACTGAACAGCTTCCGTAAAAATGGCTTCGAGCTGATTTCCCCGCGCTTTAACCATATGCGCAATTTTCTCGTGAATCTGCCGTTTATGGCGGGCGGCGGCCTCTTTAAGCAGCTGCGCGAGTCCGGCGTGCTGCAGCGCGCCGAAAGCTTTAATGTCGCCAATCTGATGCCGGTGGTGGCGGACAGCCCGCTGGCCACTTCCGGCCTGCTGGCACCGACCTACCGCAACCAGCTGGCGTTTATCGACCTGTTCAGCCGCGGCATGGGTAACACCAACTTCAATATGGCGGTGTGTGGCACCTCCGGCGCGGGGAAAACCGGGCTTATCCAGCCCCTGATACGCAGCGTTATCGACTCCGGCGGCTTCGCCGTGGTGTTCGACATGGGCGACGGCTACAAGTCCCTGTGCGAGAACATGGGCGGGGTCTACCTCGACGGCGAGACGCTGAAGTTTAATCCGTTCGCTAACGTCACCGACGATACCATCGATGAGATGGCCGAACGCCTGCGGGACCAGCTGTCCGTGATGGCCAGCCCCAACGGCAACCTGGACGAGGTGCACGAAGGTCTGCTGCTCAAGGCGGTGAAGGCCACCTGGCTTACGAAGAAAAACCAGGCGCGCATTGACGACGTGGTGGACTACCTGATGATGGCCCGCGACAGCGAGGAGTACAGCGGATCGCCAACCATCCGCAGCCGCCTCGATGAGATGGTGGTACTGCTGACCCAGTACACCCGCGACGGGGTGTACGGCAGCTACTTCAACTCCGACGAACCGTCCCTGAAGGACGAAGCCCGGATGGTGGTGCTTGAGCTCGGCGGACTGGAGGACAGGCCGTCCCTCCTGGTGGCGGTGATGTTCTCGCTCATTCTCTACATTGAGAACCGCATGTACCGCACGCCGCGCAGCCTGAAGAAGCTCAACGTGATAGACGAAGGCTGGCGCCTGCTGGACTTCAAGAACAACAAGGTCGGGGCGTTTATCGAGAAGGGCTACCGTACCGCCCGCCGCCATACAGGTTCGTACATCACCATTACGCAGAACATCGTCGATTTTGACTCGGAAACGGCCTCCAGCGCCGCCCGCGCGGCATGGGGTAACTCGTCCTACAAAATTATCCTCAAGCAGTCCGCCAAAGAGTTCGCCAAGTACAACCAGCTGTACCCGGACCAGTATTCGCAGCTGCAGCGCGACATGATTAAAGGTTTTGGCAGCGCGAAGGACAACTGGTTCAGCAGCTTTATGCTGTCGGTTGAGCACCTGACGTCCTGGCACCGCCTGTTCGTCGATCCGCTCAGCCGGGCAATGTACTCCTCGGACGGTCCGGACTTTGAGTTTCTGCAGCAGCGACGCCGGGAAGGGCTGAGTATTCACGAAGCCGTCTGGGAGCTGGCGTGGAAAAAATCCGGGCCGGAAATGGCCGCGCTGGAGCGCTGGCTTCACGAGCATGAAGGGAAGACCATCTCATGAAAAAACACGTACTCATTAACGCCGCGCTGATTGCCGGCACGCTGGCTGCGGGCGCAGGCATCAGCTGGCTGGTCTGCCAGCTTAACCGTCCTGTGGTTGTGGCCTTCAACATGAAATCCACGGTGGATGCCTTCTTTGACAGCGCCGGTCGCCGTTCACTGGACGAGGCGCAGACAAAAGCACTTTCAGACCGCTTTAACGCGTCACTGGAGGCCAGCCTCAGGGACTGGCAGGTCCGCCATCGTGCCCTCATCCTTGTCGCACCTGCCGTGGTGCAGGGGGCGCCGGATATCACGCGTGAAATCCAGACTGACGTGGCCCGCCGGATGAAGGAGGGGGGGTGATGCGCGCCCTTGCCCTGGGCCTGACGCTGCTGACCGGCAGCGTGACGGCCGCTGACCTCGGGACGTGGGGCGATCTCTGGCCGGTGGCGGAGCCGGATATGCTGACCGTTATCGAAAGCCGGCTGCAGACGCTGGCGCAGTCCGGCGAGATGGACAAAAAGATGGCGGAGTTTAAGGCGCGCGTGGTGCGCAACAGCCAGCGCCCGCCTGCCGTTGAGGGAATAACCCGCGCGGTGCGCTACGAGCGGCGCTGGTTTGACCCGAGCGTGCGGGTGGACAAGGCGCTTGCCGACGACAGGGGCAACGTGTTTGCTCAGGCGGGGCAGGTCTTTAATCCGCTTGATGTGGTGCCGTTTAACGAAACGCTGCTGTTTATCAACGGCGACGATGCGGATCAGCTCGCGTGGGTACAGCGACAGAAGCCTGACACCCTGATCACCCGCATCATTCTGGTGCAGGGCAATATTCCGCAGACGTCGGAGAAGCTCGACAGCCGCATTTTCTTCGACCAGAACGGGGTGCTGACCACCCGGTTCGGCATAAGCCAGGTACCGGCACGGGTAACGGCGGCACCCAGCGGAAAGCGCCTGCAGGTGGAAATCATTCCGCCCGATATGGCGCAGCATGACGCAGGAGGTGTCCGGTGAAAATGCTGACCGTATCTCTGTTCGGACTGCTTCTGTGGGGTAACAGCCACATGGCGGCGGCGGACGCCGCCTGCGAAGGGCGCTTCGTCAATCCGATCACCGATATCTGCTGGCGCTGCATGTTTCCCCTGTCGCTCGGCAGCACAAAAGTCACGGGCGGGGATTTACCGGACACGTCCAATCCCGGTAGCCCGATACAGTTTTGTCCCATGCCACCCCCGGTATTTCAGCGCGTCGGCCTGGCAATAGGGTACTGGGAGCCGATGGCCATGACCGATGTGGCGCGTTCTCCAGGCTGCATGGTGAACCTCGGCGGATTTACCGTTAATCTCGGGAAAATGGGGATGGGCACCGCCAAAAAAGATGACAAACAGGTCAATGGCGCGTTCTACCATGTGCACTGGTACAAATATCCGCTGACGTACTGGCTCAATATCATCACCTCTCTCGGGTGCCTGCAGGGCGGGGACCTGGATATCGGATACCTGTCTGAAATCGACCCAACATGGGGGGACAGCGCCCTGACCTCCATTCTGAATCCGGAGGCGGTCATTTTTGCCAACCCCATCGCGCAGGGCGCATGTGCGGCCGACGCGATAGCCAGTGCGGTAAATAAGCCTCTCGACCCGCTGTTCTGGTGCGCTGGCTCGCAGGGCTCGATGTATCCCTTTAACGGCTGGGTGAGCAATGAGTCCAGCCCCCTGCAGTCTTCCGTTCTGGTCAGTGAGCGCATGGCGTTCAAGCTTCACCGACAGGGCCAGATACTGGAGAGCGTGGGGGCGGACCGCGCGGTCTGCTTCGAATACCCGTCTCCCATTATCCCGAAAGAGCGCTGGCGCTATCAGATGGTGAACATGTTCCCGGATGCGGCGCAGTGCCATCCCTTCGGCCGCACCGTCATGCGCTGGGAAACGGGGCGTAACCCGCCGAACACGAAGAAAAACTACGGCTATCTGCTATGGCGCAAGCGCAACTGCGTCTTCCTCTGAGAAAAAGGAAACTTCCATGAAAACTCTGTCCGGTCTGACGGCAGCGCTGCTGCTGTCAGCGTACTGTTGCACTGCGCTGGCGTCAGGCGCTGATGAGGCGAACCGCGAGTTTATTCGTCAGCAGGAGTCTTTCAGCCAGCAGATGAGGGGGCAGGACAACGCGCCGCTGCGCCAGATGCTGGAGCAGCAGGTGCGCCAGAACCCTCTTTCAGCAGACGACGCCCGCTTTATCGGGGAGCTGAAACAGCGCCAGCGCGAGGACCAGCAAGATAAACCCACGCACGGTGCCCTGTATTTCGTCTCCTTTGCCATCCCGCAGGCGGGGCTTAAGCGCATGCTGACCGAGGCCCGCCGCTACGATATTCCCGCCACCCTGCGGGGTATGGTCAACAACGACATGAAAACGACGGCAACCGCCGTGATGGCGCTTGTTCAGGACGGCTCAGCCAGCGGCGTCGCCATCGACCCGACCCGCTTTCGTGAGTACGGGATCACCAGCGTGCCGTCCCTGGTGGTGTACTGCGAGGCGGGCCACGACGTGATTCGCGGCAATCTTCATCTGAAGCAGGCGCTGGAAAAGGTGGTGGAGAAGGGCGAGTGCAGGGATGAGGCGCAACAGCTGCTTAATAAAGGAGATGCCCGATGAAAAGAGCAATACTGATGCCGGTGCTGGCCATTGCCACTACGATGGCAAGCGTGAATGCATTTGCCGATGCTGACGCGCAGTACAGGGCGGGGGCTGATTTTGCCCGTCAGGTACAGGGGCAGGGTGAGAGCAGCCTGAAAAACTTTAACCCCTCAGCGTCTATCCCCAACTATACCGCCTCACCCGGTGAGAAAAAGTACTATGGCGGTGTGACGGCGACCGGTGATGGTGCGCTGAAAGCGGACGGTACCACGGGCTGGACTACTAATGAGGCTACAAAAGCCGTCACCGACTCGTTTGTTAACAACCCGAAGGAGCCCATTTCGCCCGACGCGCCGTTTATTAAGGCCAGCCAGGATGTCCAGTCCCGCGCTGATACCATCATCGGCAAAACGGGGCAGACGCAGTGCGAAGCGCAGAATATCAGCCGCAGTGAGTTCACCAACTATACCTGTGAGCGCGACCTGCTGGTTGAGCAGGCCTGTACGCGCACGGCCAGCATTACCGGCCACTATGAAGATACATCTGAAACAAAACAGATTGTTATCCAGTCTCAGAATATTTCGTTTGCTTCCTCCGAAGCGGGATACACAGGAACATGGACTGCGCCGGTGACAGGGAAGGTTGTTGCTGCAACAGCTACCTATTCCTGGAATAAACGTCTGGCGTTCAGTAATCCTAACTGGTTTATGCGAGTAACCACGCCTTTCGGGTTGATTTCCATGGATAACGATACCGGTAGCCTGGCGCTGAGTAGCGGCATGCAGCTGAAGAAAGGCGCAGGGATGGTGTTTTCCATTCGTACCAGGAGAAACAATCCCACTACAGATTCAATCTGGAAGCACAGCAATATGCGCTACAGCTTCACCGTTACGCTCCAGATTGAAATTCCCGCCAAAAAATGGGTACCAGACGTGGTCTGGAACGAATCCTGCCCGTTCAGCAAGAGCGAAGGTACGCTCAAAAAGACGGAATGTATTGAGCCGGGGAGCACAAAAACGGTGGTGGTTGACGGCGTGTCATACCCGGTCACGCAGGCTTGCTGGAAGTACAAAGACACGTATATGACCCAGGCTGCTGACAATGGCACCTGCAAAACCTACATGAACAATCCGGCCTGTACGCTTGCCTCACGCACCTGCGCCTTCACGGCAGAAGACGGCAGCGGCTGCCTGCATGAATACGCGACGTACTCCTGTGAAACACGTACTTCCGGCCAGGTGATGATATGTGGCGGCGACACCTTCTGTCTCGATGGTGACTGTGAGCGGGCGCAGAACGGTAAAAACAACGATTTTGCACCTGTCGTTTCGGCACTCGCCGCGCTGGCCGCTGCGGGCAAGGACGTGGCAGCCATTAACAGCGTTAACGTACGCGCCTTTACCGGCAGCGCGAAGTTCTGCAAGAAGTTTGCGGCAGGCTTCAGCAACTGCTGTAAGGACGGCGGCTGGGGCCAGGACGTCGGGCTTGCCAGGTGCAGCAGCGAGGAGAAAGCGCTGGGCAAGGCCAAAGAGAATAAGCTCACGGTCAGTATCGGTGAGTTCTGTTCAAAAAAAGTGCTCGGCGTCTGTCTCGAGAAGAAGCGCAGCTACTGTCAGTTTGACTCAAAGCTTGCCCAGATTGTGCAGCAGCAGGGACGTAACGGTCAGCTTCACATCGGCTTTGGCAAGGCCAGCAGCCCGGACTGTCGCGGCATCACCCAGACTGAGTTGCAACAAATCAAGTTCGACAAACTCGACTTCTCAAACTTTTTCGACGATCTGCAAAAGAACAAGAAAATCCCGGATAACGACACCCTGACGAAGCGCGTCCGCGAGGAAATCGCCGCGCAACTGAAGAACAAACAGTAAGCCACTCATCACTCACTCAGGACTCTCCATCATGAAAATTAAAGGATTTACTGGACGCCTTATCATCAGCCTGATTGTCGCCTCACCGGTGCTTTACTGGCGCGGGAATATCGTTGATGAAACAACCCGCATCGATGTGTTTTTTATGGCGCTGATGGTTGTGCTTTTCGTGGCGGGAGTTCTGCTGGCGTGGCTGTTAAACCCGCTTTTCAAACGATAACCGACCTGCTTCGGGATAAGGAAGGTTCCAGTGAAAAAGAGAAAGACAGCGTTAGCGCTGCTGCTTCTTGGCAGCGTTTTTACCGCCACAGGAAAAGATGCCGGCTGGCAGTGGTACAACGAAACGCGCAGAACGCCGGAGGACGACAAATCCTCTTCAACACAGCCTCAGCAGGCCTCGCCGGACATCATGGAGAAGCTTGCCACGCTTCAGCAGGCCACGAAGCGCGCCATGTACGAGGCCATTCTGTATCCGGGCGTGGAGAACTTTACCCGCTACTTCCGCCTGCAGAACTACTGGACGCAGCAGGCCGGGCTGTTCTCGATGAGCGCCAAAAAAGCCATGCTCGAGCACCCCGAACTGGACTACAACCTGCAGCACAGCCACTACAACGGTACCGTGCGCAACCAGCTGGCGGCGGACTTTGCCGACCAGCGCCGCGCCATTGAAACGCTGGCTCAGCACTATGGCGTGATGTTCTTCTACCGCGGACAGGACCCGATCGACGGCCAGCTGGTTCAGGTCATTAAAAACTTCCGCGAAACGTATCACCTCAGCGTCATTCCGGTTTCCGTGGACGGTATCGTGAATCCACTCCTGCCGGATACCCGAATGGACGGTGGACAGGCCAGCCGGCTGGGTATTCGTTACTTCCCGGCGCTGATGCTGGCCGACCCTAAAAGCGGGGCGGTCAAACCCGTCTCGTATGGCTTTATCAGCCAGGATGACCTGGCGAAGCAGTTCCTCAACGTTTCCACAGATTTTGCCCCCAACTTTTAATACAGGAAGAGTTCGCATGCGCAAATTCCGTTTTCGCCTGCCTGAGTTCGACGTGCCCGGATTATGGGTGCTGAGCCTCGGGATATGGTTTCACATTGTTTCCCGCCTGGTCCGGCGCGAGCCGGAGATGGCCATTCTTCTGGCGCAGATAATCGGCGTATCGATGGCGCTCTGGGGGGGCTACCGCATCATCAACCGCTGGATTGATGCCGCCCGTGAGGCCGAAAAGGCCCGTGATGCCGGAGGATGCCGACATGAACCTTAGACATACCGTGTTTACCGTGGTGCTCATGTCCCTCTGCCTGGCCACACAGGCTTCCACAATGGACGAGATCAAATCGTTATGGCATCCACAGGGGGCGCGAACGTCGGGATCTCTGCCAACATCCCCGGAAGACCCTGAAGTTAAGCCACTTCCGGCGAAGCCGCCGGTCTGGTACCGCCTCAGCAACGGCCGCCAGATCAATCTGGCCGACTGGAAGGTCGTGCTGTTTATGCAGGGACACTGCCCGTACTGCCACCAGTTTGATCCGGTCCTGAAGTCGCTGTCGGCACGGGTGGGGTTTGGGGTGATGGCCTACACCATCGACGGTCAGGGGGATGCGTCCTTTCCCGATGCGTTGCCCGCGCCGCCGGAGGTGATGAAAACCTTTTTCCCTAACCTGCCCGTGGCCACGCCAACCACCTTTCTCGTCAACGTAAACACCCTTGAAGCCCTGCCCCTGCTGCAGGGCGCGACCGACGAACAGGGCTTTATGGCCCGCATGGATACGGTCCTTCAGATGCGTGGAGTGGGTAACAATGGCTGATCAGAACAATGCAGAGGAACACGACATGATGACCTCCGGAATGCTTCAGAGAGCTACGACGCCAGAGTTAATCGCGCTCAGGGCACGGAAAGAGGACGCACGGTTCGGCGTTTATGCTGAGTGGGCGGGCATTTTGCTCATTGCCGGCGTGCTGTCGCGCGTCTTTATGACATACGTTTTCAATGCCTGCGTCGGCGACTGGCTCAGGGACGGTCACCTGCAGCTGAAAGATTTGTGGAACGTGTTGATGTACGCCATTCCACTGATATTTATCGCGCTGAGCGGCGGGCTTGCCGTTGCAGGTGGCGTTTATGCAATCCTGAACTCGCTTTATACGAAAGGGCAAATGTTCATACTAAAACGAAAAATGGGAAAACTCGCCCTGCAGGCGAGTCGGGAGGGTGCCGATGTTCGTCCGTAAACCTCTCTCCATACTGTGTGGCCTCCTTCTTGCGTGTTCAGCGAGCGTGAGTGCCGACGTGAACAGTGACATGAACACCTTCTTTAATAAGCTGGGCTTTGCGTCCAACACCAGCCAGCCACAGGTCTGGCAGGGCCAGGCCGCGGGCTACGCCACGGGCGGCTCACTCTACGCGCGCACGCAGGTGAAAACCGTCCAGCTTATCTCCATGACGCTGCCCGACATCAACGCCGGCTGCGGCGGCATCGATGCCTATCTGGGCTCCTTCAGCTTTATTAACAGCGATCAGTTGCAGCGTTTCGCCAAGCAGATTATGTCCAATGCGGCCGGATACTTCTTCGATCTGGCGCTGCAGACCACGGTACCGGAAATCAAGACCGCTAAAGACTTCCTGCAGAAGATGGCCAGCGACATTAACAGCATGAACCTCAGCTCCTGCCAGGCGGCGCAGGGGATTGTCGGCGGTCTGTTTCCGCGCACTCAGGTCTCCCAGCAGAAGGTCTGCCAGGACATTGCCGGTGAGAGCAACATGTTTGCCGACTGGGCGGCATCCCGCCAGGGCTGCACGGTGGGGGGAAGCATGGATAAGGTCCGTGATAAGGCCAGTGATAAGGATAAAGAGCGCATAACGAAGAATATCAATGTCATCTGGAATGCGCTCGGAAAGAACCGCATGTTTGACGGGAATAAAGAGCTTAAGGAGTTCATCATGACCCTGACCGGAACAATGGTCTTTGATGAGAAGGGTAATATAACCCCGCTTCCGGCAAGAACGACCGATCGCGACCTTATTCGGGCCATGATGGAGGGGGGGACTGCACGGGTGTATCACTGTAATGACAGCGATAAATGTCTGAAGGTGGTTGCCGATGCTAATGTCACGATCAGCCAGAAAAATGCACTGAAAAATCAGATAAAAGACATCCTTTCCAGCATTCAGAATAAAGCCGTTGCCGATCTAAAGTTAACCGAGAAAGAGAAGGGATTTATCACAAGTACTACCATCCCGGTCTTCAAGTACCTGGTTGATCCACAGATGCTGGGGGTTTCTAACAGCCTCGTTTATCAGCTAACCGATTACATCGGCTACGACATTCTTCTCCAGTACATCCAGGAGCTGGTCCAGCAGGCCCGTGCAATGGTGGCAACGGGAAACTATGACCAGGCGGTTATCGACAGCATCAATAATAACCTCAACGAAGCCACGCGGCAGATAGCCTCCTTCCAGGCACAGGTGCAGGTACAGCAGGATGCGCTTTTGGTTGTTGACCGCCAGATGAGCTACATGCGCCAGCAGGTCTCGGCACGCATGCTGCAGCGCTACCAGAACAACTATCACTTCGGGGGGGCGCGCTGATGCAGGAAATCTATGTCATCGCGGGCGGCGACTGGCTGACGCAGACGCTGAATGCCATCGTCACGTTCATGTCGACGGAGAACTGGGTTGTTATTCGGCGTATTGCGACGGCTTTCTCTGTGCTGGTTGTAGCCATTTCGTGGATACGACGGCACAACATCATGGATATGCTGGGCTGGGCAGGCGTCATTGTGCTGATGTCGCTGCTGGTCAGTGTTCGCACCTCCGTACAAATAATCGATATCAGTAATCAGACAAAGGTCTATAAAGTCGATAACGTGCCCGTCGGGCTGGCACTGCCTGCATCGCTGACCACCAAAATCGGATATGCCCTTGTTCAGGGGTATGAAATGGTCTTTTCACAGCCCGACAGCATCACCTACAGCAAAACCGGCATGATATTTGGGGCGAATCTGGTTTCACGCAGTACGGACTTTTTATCACAGAACCCAGAGATAACTACGATATTCACGGACTATGTGCAGAACTGCGTGATGGGCGATATTTTCCTGAACGGAAAATATACCATGGAAGATCTAATGAACAGTGCAGACCCGTATACGCTGATTTTCTCAAAGCCGAGTCCGCTGAGGGGGGTATTCAACAACAATAATCAGTTTTTAACCTGTGAAGAAGCCGCTGCGGTAATTAAGCCAAAGCTTGCCCTGGATACTCAGACCGGAGGAAAAACATGGAGTTACTACGTGCGTCAGCTTTTTGGCGGACGTCCGAATCCTGACATTTTGTTCAGCCAGATGATCGGGGACAGCTATAACTATTTCTATGGTGCTGGTCAGAGCGCCGCGTCGATTGTCCGTCAGAATGTGACGATGAACGCTTTGCGAAATGGCATCATGAGCTATGCAGCCCGCAACGGTGACACCTCAAGCCTGCTGAATATCGCCACTACGTCATCGATGGAGAAGCAGCGGCTGGCGCATGCGACGGTCGGTCAGGTGGCATTACGCTCACTACCTATGTCTCAGACGTTGATTGTCGGTCTGACCATCGGAATATTCCCCCTGATGGTGCTGGGCGGGATGTTTAACGCCGTCACCCTTAATGTGCTGAAGGGGTACGTGCTGGCTATCATGTGGGTGCAGAGCTGGCCACTGCTTTACGCCATCCTCAACAGCTGCATGACCTTCTATGCGAAGGCCAACGGTTCACCAGTGGTTCTCTCGGAGTTGTCACAGGTGCAGATAAAATACTCAGACCTCGCTACCACGGCAGGCTATCTGTCGATGCTTATCCCGCCACTGGCATGGGGAATGCTGAAGGGACTGGGGGCGGGGTTCTCAAATCTCTACAGCCATCTGGCCTCTTCCGCTATCAGCCCTGCAGCCACTGCTGCCTCTGGTGCTGTTGATGGTAACTACTCTTACGCTAACATGCAGACAGAAAATGTGAGTGGTTTTAACTGGAATACCAATAGCTCAACAGTATTTGGACAAATGAGCCAACAGTTGGCTAACGGAGCCAGTTCGACGCAAATGCGTGATGGTAGTGTAGTGACAGATTCCAGCGGTGCTACGTCACGTATTCCTATGAGTATCAACATGACTCGTCAGATTGCAACCGCACAGCAGGCAATGGCCCGCGAGGCACAAACCCAGTCAGAGAGTGCATTGCATGGATATAACAGTAGTTTGAGTAGCGCATGGAATACGCTTAGTCAGTTTGGCTCAAACCGTGGTAGCAGTAATTCAATGACCAGTGGCGCAGACAGCACTATGAGTGCTCAGGATTCTATGATGGCCAGCAGGATGCGCAGCGCAGTAGAAAGCTATGCGAAAGGGCATAATATTAGTAATGAACAGGCCACTCAAGAGTTAGCGTCAAGGAGCACCAGAGCGTCACTCGGATTGTATGGTGATGCACATGCTAAAGGAAGTATGGGGCTGAATGTGCTGGGTACCGGAGGAGGGGTAGGGTTTCAGGCAGGAGTTAAGGCGGGAGTTGATTTTTCCGATGACGATATGCACCAAGCAACAAATAGCTCTCGAGCTAGCCATGATGCTCGACATGATATGGATGCTAAAGCAACCCAGGACTTTAAGGAGGCGAGTGATTACTTTACTAGCCGTAAAGTCAGTGAATCTGGGAGCCATACGGACAATAATGCGGCTTCCCGAGCAGATCAACTTTCGGCATCGTTGAACTCAGCAAAACAGAGCTATGATCAGTACACCACAAGTCAGGCTCGTAGCCATGAATATGCTGAAATGGCGTCTCGTACAGAAAGTATGAGTGGTCAAATGAGCGAGGATCTAAATCAGCAGTTTGCCCAGTATGTCCGTAAACATGCACCTCAAGATGCAGATACATTGCTTACTAATACCAGCTCAGCAGAAATCGCAGGAAAACGTCGGGAACTGGCTTGGGGATTTGTTCAGGAGCAGGTACAACCGAGCGTTGATGCATCATATTCAGCAGCTAAAGGAAATGTTGGCCATGGTATGGGGGCCATTTCTGGTGGCGGTGGAAATAGCGATGTTAGTGCCGATCACCAGTCTCATCAGGCTACTATCGAACAACGTACACAGGACAGCGGAATTCAGAATAATGTAAAAGACCAAGTTGATAATATGTTCACAACATCGAGAGAGAATATAGCCGATACTAAAGGAGGAATACGCGATGAAGAAGGCAGCATAAATCAACAGTATTCTGATCTGCAAAAACATCATAATTCAGAGCAATCTTCGCAAATGAATACGTATAATAAGGAAAAGGAGTCTCAAGAACGAGTGCCGGGGGCTGACAGTCCTGAAGAACTGATGAAGAAGGCAAAAAAATATCAAGATAAACATAAGCAGTAACAGGATGCCAGAGAGGGTGCGATGAGAAATCTGCTTCAGATATTCATGGTAGTGTTGTTTCAGTCTATTGCTTGTTATCTGGCTGGATGGTTAGTTACGGAGGTGGTATTCATTGGTGCAACTGTGCTCTTATGGCAAGGATTGTTCATCTATTTGTTTTATAAAATATCTAAGAATAAAGGCAGTGTTGAACCCTACACATACAACAGGGTAGTTTGGTATGTGATAATGCCTATATGTTCACTGGCTCCTCCTCTTGTTACTTTTTTTGTATTCATTGTGGGTACATTGATGGATTTATATAAGGTTAGCGGGTGTATAAGCATCAAAGAGTGGCTTGAAAAAAACAAGGTAGATGGCGCCCACTCTATAAATAATGACTTTGAATCCGTGGACTTTGATAATGTTAATTATAATCCGGAAAGTAATTATCCAATGGGTTGGAAGCGTTAGATTGAGTTGTAGGATTTCATAGTCAGTTTCATGGTTGTGTATGGATATAATATTTAGTTTTATGGAGATAAACAATGCGAGTGTTCTATGGGATGTTGGGAGTTTTTGTTTTCCTGTCGTGTACCTTGAGTGTAAGGGCTAGCGACGACTACTACACTAACTTAAAAAAAGATGCGAATTCTGGAAACGCATTAGCTCAATATAAGCTAGGTGCAATGTATTTGGTCGTATCTGGTGATTATAAAAAAGCTTTTTATTGGACTAATAAGTCGGCGATTCAGGGTGATTCAGATGCCCAAAATAACCTAGGTCTGCTCTATTATTATGGGCAAGGTGTTGATAAAAATATAAAAAAAGCAGGCTATTGGTGGGGGAAGGCAGCAGATGCAGGGAATGCATCTGCTCAGAATGACTTGGCAATGCTTTATAAAAATGGATTATTGAAAGATGCCCGTTGTGATAAAATAATGGATTTGCTTAACTCCTCAGCTCAAAAAGATTTTGAGTTGGCATATTTGAATATTGGAAACCTGTATTCTACAGGTGAGTGTGTTAATAGGGATATGCACGAGGCGGTGATCTGGTGGGAGAAAGCATCCATTAAAAATAACGGACAGGCTGAGTTTAATTTGGCAGGGGCTTATATGAGAGGTGATGGTGTATTTCCAGATTCTGGAATGGCAGATATCTATTTGAAAAAATCATGCTCACATGGATATGCAGGAGCGTGTGATTTACTTAAAAAATAACATTCATTATTAATAATCTCCCCGCCTTTAGTTAAATGATGTCATCCTAGTGTTTTGTAACGGATGACATTAAATCAATTGCTTTCTGAAATCATGGTCGCTATACATATAGACCAACCTCTATGAGGCTAATATGAGTTTTAATGCTAAGGATATGACCCAGGGCGGTCAGATCGCGAGCATGCGTATCCGTATGTTCAGTCAAATTGCCAATATCATCGTGTACTGTCTCGTCATTCTCTTCGGCATCATTGTCGCGATTACGCTGTCGGTTAAACTGACCTGGCAGACGTTCGTGAACGGCATGGTTTATTACTGGTGTCAGACGCTGGCCCCCATGCGCGATATTTTTAAATCCCAGCCTGTCTATACCATCCGTTATTACGGCCATGAGCTGAAGTACAACGCGCAGCAAATACTGCAGGACAAATATATCCAGTGGTGCGCCGACCAGGTCTGGACGGCCTTTATTCTTGCTGCCATCATCGCGGCCGTGGTGTGCGTTATTACCTTCTTTGTCACCACCTGGATTCTGGGCCATCAGGGTAAGCAGCAGAGTGAGGACGAGATAACGGGAGGGCGCCAGGACTTTGTTGAATAAATCGAACTTTTGCTGAGTTGAAGGATCAGATCACGCATC
>NZ_JACASJ010000091.1:0-20807 GCF_013391025.1 Enterobacter sp. SECR19-1250
TCATCGGGCATTATCTGAACATAAAACACTATCAGTAAGTTGGAGTCATTACCAAAAAGTACTACTCGATGTATGGTTCTACTATTTGCGATCTTTACAGCAATTCCCGATTTGATATCCGGAATGTCATTATTCCAGCCGTGGCTGGTGAGACGCCTATCCCTAATTTAGATCTGATTCCGTCTGATCCAACGTTCGAAAAAATAATTGAACAGACCCTCACCCGCAGTCACCGTGAAAAAATTCTGGGTCGGCATCTGGAGAAAATCAGGTCAGATTATGATTACATCATCATTGATTGCGCTCCGGGGTTAAATATTGCAACCGGCAATGCAATATTTATTGCCGACCATGTTCTGGTGCCTGTCGACGGTGGAAGCTTTTCATTAAGTGGCCTGGAAATCATGCTTGACTATATGGATGAGATTTCCGAAGAGGATTATACACGATTCAGTGTATTCCGTAATAATTACAACGGCGCGAATAAAAAAATTAATACTTATATCGAAACCGCACTGACTTCACACGAGAGAATTTCTCCACGGTTGTTGAAAAGCCGAATCCGTACAGACCAGGCTATTGTGCAATCTCAGGTGGCTTGCCTTCCGCTTTATTATTATCAGAAAAGCGCTATGGCATTAGTCGACTACGGCAAACTTGCACGTGAACTTGAAGAAATGATCAGCAACGAGGCAGCAAAATGACCAAAGAACTGGTACGACCAAAAATGGAAAAGCCGGAACGGGCTACCAAAGAAAGCAGCCTTACCAACATTTCTGCAAAAAAGAAAAATACTACCGGTGAAACGCCAAAAACCGTCCGTATGACCCCGGCAGAAAAAGTACTGGCGCAGGAGCTGGTCGAGCAAATCCAGGCACTGACCCACAAGAACATTACTGTGTCGACACTCCTGCGTGCAGGGCTCTATCTCGCTCAGGCAGCAGGACCGGAAAAGGTTCTAAAAGCCATAAAAGAAAACATATAATGTATTACAATTGAATGTCTTTTGTAGTGTTTCTGAATTACATGTTGATACTATCAAGATTGGAGTGATATGAATAAAAAAGGCTCTTAAAATTAAGAGCCTGTGTTTTTATTTAACTTTATGCGCCAATTGGCGTCTGCGTAGCCGGCTAGTCTGAGGAAGTAATCTCATACGATCTTCCTTCAGTTTCATTGGTAAGAACGTTACATATTCTTCGCCGTCCAATCCGCTGACTTTAAGCGTTGATTGTTTGAGTCCCGTCACAGAGTGAAAACCTTCAGAATGCTCACTCGCTATGAGAAAAGACTCTCTGTTCGCTAATTCATTCATATTTCGGACCATTGAGTCGATGACGGCCTTCATCTGTTCTGAATTAAGCGCTTTACCTTTGAAATATTTGGCGTCTTTAATATCAGTCCTGAGAGTAACCGGAGCCGCCCCCCACTGCATGGCCAGATTATACCCTACCTCGCGGGAGCTATAAGGCGATGGCATATGGCTGCTCCAGTAGGCACCCGATTCGATACTTTCCGAGCCAGGTGTATGTACGCTGCCCGAATCTATTTCTGTTTCGGTCGAAACAAATTTTTCAGAAAAAATAACGCTGGCCAGATCCTGAGCGGCGAGTTCACCCGCCCTTTCAAGATCAGCTTTCCCGGTCTCGGTCAGGTTGTCTCCGAATAAATCCCTCAGAGACTTTTTCTTTTTCTGAGTTGATTCATTAGTTTTCAGTGACATAAACCCCTCCCCTACAGTTGTATTATTATTATACAGCAATTTGTTCAAGATCTGAAATTGAGTAATTGAACGGCACTACCGCATCCAGCGTGTCTGCGGTGATGTTCTCATGGATGGTCCTGCTGAAAGCCGCTTGGCCTGCTATCTCTTCATAAACATAGGCTCGGCAACGCAACTGCTTTCCCTGAAAATCCGGATGCGAAAGCACAGCTTTAATGGTTTGACGGACACGTAAGAAATTGTTGCAGAATACGTCAGGCCTGATTTTCCTGTCTCGTCTCATGGCATGCTTCCAGGCGATTCTGGGGTCCATATAGACATACATGATCTGGACTGAATAGCTTCGTCTGAGTGCTTCACGGACATTCCTGACAGCAGTATCTTCATGAGCAAAATTCGTATCATGGATGATATCAAAGCCCCCCTTCACTGCTTTATTAAAACAGCGCGACATTATATTCGTGCAATATGTCTGATAAACATCTGCATTATTCCCTGTATAATATGGGAATAACCCCCTGAATTCATCGGGATCAATATGCACTGTGTCCGGGTATTCACTGAGAATATGCTTTACGGTTTCACTTTTACCGCATGCAGGCGCACCGGCGGTAAAAATTATATTTGGATCTTCTGACGCAGGAATCCCGTCTGAAATATACTTAAACACATCATCTCTGATATGAGTGGCAACCTTTTGTGATAGCGCCTGAATGTCATCCAGAAAGTCCTCAGAGATTTTAATCAATATCTCTTTTTTATGATTTTCGTTCATTACCCGTCACGTACCTTTCATGGGAGCTGTGCTGAAAGTCTATCACAGGTTATTCATCTTATAACGCCCCCTGAAACCGGGGCTGGCCGCATAGCGCTGTTGCTTAGTCTGTTCGTGGAGTCTCACTCCTGGTTTCGCAACAGATTTCCGATTTCCGCTAGTTCCGGATTACGGCGATTTTCTGCGCTGATTTGTGAAACGAAAATTAAAAATGTGCTACACTTTAAGTAGTTAGATAACTTTCACCCTCTCCGCATCAGACCGACCTGACGAGTAAATCCTGTTAATCTGTTCATCATCGCTTCCGAAAACTTTGCTATTATGAATTTTTCGGAAGTCAAAAAGAGTGAGATCCGGTAATTGCGGGCGGTGACTGTTATTCTGCTAATCACTGCGGGCGGGCAACGGAATGTTCTGCTGGCGATGATAAATAAATAGAACTAATAGATATTAAATAATAAGGAAGTTGATTATGAATATGAAAATTACACTGAGTGTTTTATTTGAGGCTCTCATAATCCTTGGGCATGACAGAGTCTGGATGGAAGAATCGGAGTTTGAGCACATATACGGATACGGCTGCTACCGTGAGATACACACTTGGGACGATCGCACAGTTGCCTGGTGGGATGATGCTGATGACACATGGTATCTGTCCACAGAAGTCGATGTGATAACTCCTTTCCTTGGCCCTCTCCCAAAGAAAGAAGGAGAGCTCTCCGAGGAAAAATGCTTCCAGTTAATGACTCTTGGTCGCTACTGATAGCCGACAGCAGCATTTAATGAGTGGTCGGCTGGACACCCTCTGGCGGCCACATGTCACTCGATAGTGTAGTCCGGCGGGATTTCTCCCTGAAGATGATCCAGACATTAACGTAAAGGATACAGGAACGATGTGTAAACTGACCGGTTTTATAATGGGGCTGACGATCCTGCTGGGTGTGACTGCACGGGATGCAGGGGCGGCAACGCTCAGTGAAATGCGGATGGTTAATGCCAGTCAGAAACCCGGGATGGTGATTATCTGCAGCCGGACCTCGGAGATTCCGCAGAAAGGTGAATCCCCCGTTCGTATAGAAAGTCTCCTCAGGGGCGTGGTACTGCAGAACGACGGTGATCGCATGATGTTTGACGTGACCTATACACAGCGAAACGCTGAAGAGAGTATTCCTTTTCGTACGGAAAAATACCGGCTGACCACTGAGCTGGAAGCCACCCGCCAGAAAATGGCCATCGATCCTGAGACGATAGAACTATCGCTTCCGCATGCCCGCGGTCTTGAAGAAACTTTTCTCGCGGGGATGAAAGCAAGCCCGGTTTCGTTTGAAGATTACACCAATTACCGTGTCAAATCTGCTACCGAGTATCTGATCCTGCCGGGTCCGGCATCCCCGGATGCACCGGTGATGCACTGCACACTCTAATGACAATGGTGACATAACATGATGCCAGCACTGCCAGGCCATAGCGGGGCTTTTTCCTCTGCTCAGCTGCCGGTGGCCATCGATTACCCGGCCGCGCTGGCACTGCGCCAGATGGCGCTCGTTCAGGACGAACTGCCGAAATACCTGCTGGCGCCGGAAGTGAGCGCCCTGCTCCACTACGTGCCCGATCTTCACCGTAAGATGCTGCTGACCACCCTGTGGAACACCGGCGCCCGTATTAACGAAGCACTGGCCCTGACCCGGAGTGATTTTTCCCTGGCCCCGCCCTACCCGTTCGTGCAACTGGCAACCCTCAAACAGCGGGAGGAGAAAGCGGCCCGAACGGCCGGCCGTGCTCCGGCCGGCAGCCAGCCTCATCGTAACGTTCCGCTTTCCGATCCGCAGTATGCCCGCCAGCTGGAAATGATGGTGGCCACCCTGAAAATACCGCTGGAACGCCGGAATAAGCGCACCGGCAGAACGGAAAAGGTGCGCATCTGGGAGATCACCGACCGTACCGTTCGCACCTGGCTGGGCGAAGCTGTTGAAGCGGCAGCCGCCGACGGGGTGACGTTCTCCGTGCCGGTGACGCCACACACGTTCCGCCACTCCTACGCCATGCACATGCTGTATGCCGGAATTCCGCTGAAGGTGCTGCAGAGCCTGATGGGGCACAAGTCGATCAGCTCGACGGAAGTCTATACAAAGGTATTTGCGCTCGATGTTGCTGCAAGGCATCGTGTGCAATTTTCAATGGCAGAGGCTGATGCTGTTGCCATGCTGAAAAAAAGATAACTAAATTTGTAAAAATTTACAGACAGTTGTAATGACATCCACTTATTCGATAATAAATTAATCTTGCGTTACGTGAAAACTGACAGGGGTCCAGGCTGTACCAGGCCGGAATTCACGTAACGCACTTTACGTCTTCTTCATTACTTACCTTTTCGTTCCGATCCTGTTCATCCCTGCATTGCCCCCTTTTCTTCATAACGCATTTCACTGTTGCCGAAAGCCCATGGGGTCGACTTTGCGACCGCGGCCGCACTCAGAAGGATGGCCACTTTAACCGGCGCCACCCTGGCGTACCTACTCGTCCCCGAAGTGAGAGCCCTACTCTTCTATATGCCGGATCTTCACCATTAAATGCTGTTCTCTACTTTCTGGAACACGGGAGTGCGGATCAGTGAATCCCGGACGCTGCCCCCGGAATCCTTTGATCTCGGTGGGTTAAGACCCTTTGTGAAAGTACTGGGCTAAGGGCATCCGCCCTGACGAACAATATTGACTAAGTGATGAAAGTAAACATATCGCAGTGAAGATGTTGAGCAGACTGCCCGCTCTTCCACACACCGCAGTCAATATCAATACTCCGGTAGGCCTATCCGCATATCGCAGTCAAGGCAAGCAAAACCTAAACGGAATGATGAATCAGTATAAATTGACTGTGGTATGCGCTCTGCATACCACAGTCAACAAACTCTAAAACGGCATTCCTCAGTCATTTCCCGGTTTCACGCTGGCGAGCGCTTTTGCTAGTTTCTGAGGATCAATACCTGCAGCCTTCAGGGCTTTAATAACTTCGTCATAGTTCTGCTCAGGTACTTCCTCTTCCGGCTCACGGGGAACAACGACCTTGCTACTGATGAGTTTCGGATTACGGTAATGCACGCTGAAGTAGGTGGCCCGGCCGCGTTTGAATTCGGTGTAATCCAGATAGCCGATATCCTTCAGCTGCGCCATGGCTTTGCGCACCGTGTGGTTCTGCGTGTAGAGGTTAGACGTCAGGTTGAGTCTGTCTCGCATACGCTTCATGGAGATGGGGGCCGGATTCTGTGGCAGACTTTCAATGTAGGTATAGAGTGCCTGTGCGGACTCCTTGCGCTGCAGGGCATCAATGGCTTTCAGACGCAACAGGACCCGCCTGTCCATCTGATAAAGCTCAAAGAGCTTGGGCTCTGCCCTGATCTCCACGACATCGGCAGTGATGTCGTAATAGGCAGACTGAACCAGGTGCGTAGTCCACCCTTTCGTTTCACTCTGAAACTTGAGGGTTACGGATGCCAGCTTGAACAGGGAGTTGCTTATCCTGTCACGCATTTTCTTGTTAGAGCGCCGGGAGTCAAAGCCACACATTTTAACAAACTCAACAAAAGACAGCTTGAGCGTGTCATCCTTAACGCCAAAATCATACATTGAACGGATGATTCCAAGCCAGACTTTGAAGTCCGTATCCATATCGAGGCGCGATCCGGTGATCCTGACATCGGTATACCCTTCACTCCGGGCAATGGACAGCTGTACGAGCTCCTCAGTCGCATCCGTGACGTTTTTGCGGTTCGTCTTACTCCTAGAGGTCGATTTGAGGGTAGGAACGAACAGACCAAGCCTCATGAGCGCAACAGGCTGAACAGTACTGGCGCTGTTGACATCCAGCTTAACAACTTCACCCGTTGTCTTATTGACCTCCTGAAGATTCAGGGGTAACTCATTATTTTCCATAGCCATTTTATTAACCCGCGGTTATCCACAAACGAAAGTATATACGCATATCACAGTCAACGGAAATACATACCCCAGTTAATACAATTGCATACCGCAATAGTTGATCTCGCACACAACAGTCAACATACCACACACCACAGTTAATGAAGATAGTCTCCAGGCTCAGGCGTAGCGGGGCGCTAAACGATCCGGGGATCTCTTTTTGATCTCAACATGATCTCCTTAAGGATCAATTACTGGATCGAAATATGGAATAACAGCCAGCATCCAATACATATGGACCACTGACATGACACAATGTGAATCTTGGTACAACAACCCAGTAATACAACACCAGGAAAGGCAATAGTCTTGACTGTGATATGCAGAAAAATGCATGTCATTACTCTTCCCTATTCCTATTCAGCTTCATACCGCAGTCAATAATCTGCATACTATAGTCAATTCCTTACCATTCAGTTCCTTCCAGTGGAGCTTCGTTAGCTTCAGAGCGTCAGCCACACCTTGTTAGTACGGAGTAATTCCGCTTCCTCGACGCATGCGCCTACGCGCGCATACTTTCTGCGGCGAGCGGATGATATTGACTGAAGCATGCGGCAGCCTTTCAGGCGGATGCTGAACTGAACAAGACTATATTTTGATCGGCTTTGCAATATTTAAGACGGTTTGCAACTTTAATGTTGCTTTGCGCCTTTTACCAAGATTTAATAGATTAATGCAAAGATAATAATAAGGAACAAAGAATGGGACTGATGGAAACGCTTGACCAGTGCATTACGGCCGGTCATGAAATGACGAAAGCTATCGCGATTGCACAGTTTAACGATGATAGCCCGGAAGCCAGGAAAATTACCCGTCGCTGGCGTGTGGGTGAGGCCGCCGATCTGATTGGCGTTTCTTCTCAGGCAATCCGTGATGCAGAAAAAGCAGGACGCCTTCCCCATCCTGATATGGAAATGCGTGGACGTGTAGAGCAGCGGGTGGGCTACACCATTGAACAAATCAACCATATGCGGGATGTATTTGGCACCCGTCTGCGCCGTCCTGATGACAGCGTTCCGCCCGTCATCGCGGTGGCAGCACATAAAGGGGGTGTCTATAAGACATCTGTATCTGTACATTTGGCACAGGACCTGGCGCTGAAAGGGCTGCGAGTACTGCTTGTCGAAGGGAACGATCCTCAAGGCACAGCCTCCATGTACCACGGCTGGGTCCCTGATTTGCATATCCATGCCGAAGACACACTGCTGCCTTTTTATCTTGGTGAGCGCGATGATGCAGCCTATGCCGTCAAAGCCACCTGCTGGCCGGGTCTCGACATCATACCTTCATGCCTGGCTCTGCACCGCATTGAGACAGAACTAATGGGAAGGTTTGACAACGGGAAACTGCCGACAGAACCTCATATGATGCTTCGCCTGGCCATCGAAACAGTGGCCCATGATTATGATGTCATTGTTATCGACAGTGCACCGAACCTCGGTATTGGTACCATCAATGTCGTCTGTGCTGCAGATGTACTCATCGTGCCAACGCCAGCAGAGTTATTTGATTACACCTCTGCCCTTCAGTTTTTTGACATGCTGCGCGACCTGTTAAAAAACGTGGACCTGCAGGGTTTTGAACCTGACGTTAGAATTCTTCTGACCAAGTACAGCAATAACAATGGCTCACAGTCACCCTGGATGGAAGAACAGATCCGCGATGCCTGGGGAAGCATGGTACTGAAAAACGTTGTTCGCGAGACCGACGAAGTCGGTAAAGGTCAGATCCGTATGAGAACGGTGTTTGAGCAGGCTATCGATCAGCGCTCATCTACAGGAGCCTGGCGAAATGCGCTGTCTATCTGGGAGCCTGTCTGTAATGAAATTTTTGATCGCCTGATTAAACCTCGCTGGGAGATCAGATAATGAAACGTGCACCAGTCATTCCAAAACATACCGTAAAAGATATCCGCCCCGAAACTGAACCTTCAGCGGCACCCGCTGCACCGATGGTTGATTCATTAATTGCACGGGTTGGAGCCATGGCCCGCGGGAATACCATTCTGCTTCCGGTTTGTGGCCGGGAAGTGAAATTTATTCTGGAAGCGATCCCGGGCGAGAGTGTTGAGACGGCATCAAGAGTCTGGTCAGGTAATGAACGTGACCAGGAACTACTGACCGAAGACGCGCTTGATGATCTGATTCCCTCTTTTATGCTGAGTGGTCAACAGACGCCTGCGTTCGGACGAAGGGTAGAAGGTGTCATTGAAATTGCTGATGGTAGTCGCCGTCGTAAAGCCGCCATACTGACATCATCAGATTATCGTGTTCTCGTCGGGGATCTCGATGACGAACAGATGATGGCTTTATCACGGCTGGGTAATGATTATCGTCCTGTCAGCGCTTATGAACGGGGCAACCGTTATGCACAGCGGTTGGAAAATGATTTTAACGGCAATATCTCTGCTCTGGCTGAAGCTGAGAATATTTCCCGTAAAATCATCACGCGTTGCATCAACACGGCCCATTTGCCAAAATCAGTGGTTGCCCTGTTTACTCATCCTGGTGAACTTTCCGCCCGCTCTGGGGAGACGCTGTACAAAGCATTTTCGGGAAAAGAAGCTTTATTGTTGCAACGGACACAACAGCTTCATGAGCAAAAGAAAGCGGGAGTTATCTTTGAATCCGAGGAAGTTATTGGTTTACTGACGGATGTTCTGAAAGAGCCATCAGGTAAAAAAGTAAACCTTAATACCCGTCATCAATTTGTACCTGGTGCGACAGCCCTATACAAAGGCGATAAGGTGATTTTTAATCTCGATAAATCTCGTTTGCCTGCCGAGTGTATCGAGAAGATAGAAAGCATACTGCGCGACTTACAAAAAGTTTAGCCTGTTTAATGATACACGCGAGAGTCTTCATTAATTTCCAATATCCTTAATGCGTTACATGCTGCTTCGGAATATATACATCCGAAGCAGTTATTTTCTGCACTATAGCCCAGTGTTGTTAAAAAGATCTGTTTACTTCTCCCAACCTGATTGTTACCACAATCTAAAGATCCAGTTTTTTCTAGTTTTCCTTAACTAGTTCCGCAGTTCACCCCTCAACCTGCATATCAGAACTCAGACGGTAACCCATTCCGGAATACTGATTTCATACACCAGATTAACTGGGACCACGGTCCCACTTCCTACTTGCGTGTCAGAACTCATCCTTCAACCCCGCCTGGAATATCGATTCCACACGCCGGATTTAACTGGGACCATGGTCCCACTCTATTCAGCTGTTTCTATCACAATACAGATTTTGAGATTGTTACTGTGATTCCTGTATTAGGTGCGTAAGAAGATTATGTTCGTTTTGTTCCCTGGTGCTTCCTCGCTCACTCGCGGGCTTCGCCCTGTCGTTCGGCTGCGGCGAGCACTACTGGCTCTCTCAGAAAAGCAGAATTTATCTGATCCTCGCAACGGGAATATCTTTCCAGCGGGTGGTGTACGCAGGGGAGAGCATATCGCGTTTCATTTGCCATGATGGCGCTATCCCTCGCCCGGCAAACCAGATCTGTCCCAGACCGGAATGATTAATGCCATCGAGAACCTTCATCAGCTCAGAGCTGTGAGGACGTGGCGGACGTTCGTCGAACAGCTGCAGCTGCGAAACGCCGGAGCCGGTGAAGTCATTCAGCATCACACCGGCTTTGGCATACAGGTGCCCATCCTTCCAGATACGCTCCAGAGCCGTTGTGGCGGCCGCAATGATGTCCCGGGTGTCCTGAGTGGGGGTAAGCAGTTTCTCCGTGGCCACGTTGCCGTAGTAAGGCTCTTTAACGGCGAACGGAGACGTTTTGATGAATACGGAAATATGCCGGCAGTACTGGTGCTCTTTCCGCAGCTTTTCAGATGCCCGCTCTGCGTACTGACAGACAGCCTGCCGCAGCGAATCGTATTCAGTAACCTTCTCTCCAAAGCTGCGGCTGCAGACGATCTGCTGTTTCGTCGGTGGTGCTTCCTCAAGCGACATGCAGCTTTCCCCGTTCAGTTCGCGTACTGTTCGCTCGAGAACGACGGAGAAATTTTTGCGTATAAAGGCCGGGTTCGTCAGGGCCAGATCGAGCGCGGTCCTGATACCCAGTACATTGAGCTTGCGTGCAATACGGTTTCCCACGCCCCAGATCTCTTCGACCGGCTGCAGTGAAAGCAGTTTCCGCGTTCGCTGAGGATTCCCCCTGGTCAGGGCGAGCACACCACGAAACTGTTTCCACTCCTTTGAGGCCCACTGGGCTGATTTTGCCAGGGTTTTCGTCGGCCCGGCACCCACGCCGATGGTCAGACGGGTACAGTCATACACGTGCTGGCGCAGCTGCCGGCCGAAGTCCTCCAGGTCCATGCAGTGCTCAACGCCGGTCAGGTCGAGGAACATCTCGTCAATCGAATACTGTTCCACCCTTGGGGCCAGCTCCTCCAGGCAGCTCATCACGCGCGCTGACATCGAGGCATAAAGTTCATAGTTGCTTGAGAACGCGTATATTTTTTCCGGATACGTTTCGTTTTTCATCTGAAACCACGGCATGCCCATTTTGATCCAGGGCTTTGCCTCGGCACTTCTTGCGATAACGCAGCCATCGTTATTACTGAGCACCACAACCGGCTTTCCTTTCAAATCCGGGCGGAAAATACGTTCGCAGCTGGCATAAAAGCTGTTCACATCGGCCAGGGCAAACATCAGTACATCTCCCTCGGGCGGTGGATGATGTGCGTGACGACGCCAAAGATATCCAGATCGTCCGGGTCGGGATAAATCGGCGGCCAGGCGGCGTTCATTGGCTGCAGCGTCAGTCGTGGCGTCAGCAGAAGCCGTTTAACCGTAAACTCCCCCTGCACACTGGCCACAACAATATCGCCGTGCCGGGGCTTCTCTGCACTGTCCACAACCAGCAGATCGCCATTGTAAAGGCTGCCGTCGGACATGCTGTCACCGCTGGCACGGAGATAGTAAGTCGCGCTTGGGTGCCGTATGCAGTAATCATGGAGATCCAGGTCATCGGGTAGGAACAGGCCATTGCTGACCCATCCCCCCCTAAGAACCGTACGTGAGAGTTTCCCCTCATACGGCTCAGGCCTCTCAAAGCCCACTTGCGCGAGCCGGTTTCGCTACCTTCAGGTTAAGGGCATGGATCTGCCTGTGGCATACGGGATGCACAAGGCACAGGTTGCTGTTGTCGTCAGTACCGCCATCGACACGACGGATAATATGGTGAACATGCCATCCGGTTTCGGGCGTGATCAGCTCCTGACATAACCTGCATCGTCGCTGCTGACTCTGCCAGAGCGTGACGATCCTTTTCTTCCCGCTGAGTGACAGCAGCATCTTTCGGGACATCCTCTCCTCAAAGTATGCTTCCCATTCAGGAGCGAACGGGTTTGCCCCCAGCCTCAGCATTGTATGGCGTGTGATGCGGGTGTCGGTGGCTTTCCGCAGAGACTTTAGAACCGGTTTTCCATCCGGATAGTACTCGCCTGTAGGCGTTGCAAATACCCAGTTACGGTTACCCACCTGATGGAAGTAACGGTTTTTGATCCAGCGTTTACCTTTCTGAGGATGCCGCCGCCTGCACCAGCGCCACAACGCCAGCCAGATTTCATGGTCCACGCGGGCAAATGCAGCTTTTGCAACGTTGTGCCGGTGAAAATCTGCCCAGCCCTGAATGATCGGGTTCAGCTTTTTAATAAGCTTCTCCTGCGTCAGTGCCGGGTTCTCTCTCACTGTTGCGCGGGCTTTTTCCAGTAAGCGACTGACGTTTATACCGGACGGGCGTATCAGCAGCTTACCGCTGAATTTGCGCAGATTATGGCCTAGAAAATCGAAACCCTGATCAATACGTGTAACCCGCGTTTTTGTGGGGGAGAGCGTCAGACCACGCTCGAGCATGAACCTCTCCACCACAGGCATGACCTCATTTTCCAGCAACTCCTTCGAGCGGCCGGTTATGATGAAGTCATCAGCGTAACGCACATAATTGACCTTGAGTTTTATTTCAAGATTCCGCGCATACCGCGGACGACCAAAGTGGGACTTTAGCCTTGCTTCAAGCCCGTCGAGTGCAAGGTTTGCCAGCACCGGGGAAATAATTCCACCCTGTGGCGTACCTGCTTCGGTGGGAAAAAGCTGACGCCCTTCCATGTATCCTGCCTTGAGCCATCTGCTCAGTATTACCCTGTCGATCGGTATGTTTTCCATCAGCCACTCATGGCTGATGTTGTCAAAACATCCCTGAATATCCCCCTCCAGCACCCACTCTGGCGCGTGTTTCTTCGACAGCACGATAAAGCACTGTTCAATTGCATCAGCTACGGAACGCTGTGGCCTGAAGCCAAAGGAGCGCTGATCGGCTGTGGTCTCCGCAACGGGTGAAAGTGCCATCATGTAGAGTGCCTGCATGGTTCTGTCACGCATCGACGGAATGCCGAGCGGACGGCTTTTGCCGTCTGCTTTGGGGATAAGGAGACGCTTCAGAGGAAGGGGACGGTATCCCCGCCGCTGTAGCGACTTAATGGCCTGAAATCTGGCCGCCGGGGTGGTCCATAATTTGCCGTCCACGCCCGGCGTATGCCTGCCCTTATTTTCGGTAACCCGTCTGACGGCAAGAGCCTTACCGCTGAACGAGTGGGTCAACAGCCACTGCAGGGCTTTAACCCTGCCGAACCTGCCTTCCCGCGTTGCCTTTACGATACGTGCCTGCAGCCTTCGCACTTCCCGGTGGCACTGAGCCCAGTCAATGCTGTGCCATGCCTCCGGTTCGTGAGAGGGGGCACCCGCGCCTGTTGCTGACGTAGTCATCTGCTGTTCCCTCAAAGAAAGTTTCTCAGGTTATCCCGTAAAGAAAGACCCGGTGGAAGTCTGCCCGCTTTCGCGTGAGGTGATGTCGCACTTGAGCTCAACCTCTGTCTGCCCGGTTACAGGGCAGCATTCGCTTTCTCCACCATCTCATACCCGCACCGCCAACAGTGCCTCTTGCGATTTACCTGCCCCTGAGGGCAGCGATACGGGCTTACCATGTTCCACCTGAATAACGAGATGGGTTAGACCCTGCCTGTTCACCGACGGCCATTATGTCCGTGTGCCTCAAGAATCGAAGTGAAGCAACCGACCGCATACCTTTTGGTTCAGGCCTGACAGCATCTTTGGCCTGTTCTATGTAACGATGTTTATCAGCAGTTCACTTATGTTGGTCATACCATCCAGCCTGGCGCCGCATCCGCACGATGCTTGCAGATGTTACCTGTCCTCACGGACTCGGCTAGGTACGCAGACCCGGCTTCGTTGTCCCGGCAGCTTCACACCAGAGCGTTACCGCTCCCGCATGTACCGGTAGGCTACTGATGACGGAACATCAGGTTCCTCTCTGATTTCTCAGCGGAACAATTATTCAGGCGACTTCACGTCGCACGGACTCGACATAGTCAGCGGCAGGGCTCGGAAAACCGCAGCTGGCCAGGTCTGCAAACAACGGACGGGCCTGTGGCGGGAGTGCTTTCCCGGTGCTGAAAAGCTGCAGTTTCATCTTTCCTCCTGACGTCTAAATATACTGGATATGCATACAGTATATTTAACAGCGTGAGGATAATCCAGATCACCTGCTTCATGAACAGGGTGAGTAACCTAAGTTACTCAAAATGCTATTTAATATCATTATGGGACATTTAAATTACTCATAATGAGAAGTATGGCTTTTATTTTGCCATTTTGCTCTTATAATATGTATCAAATTGAGTTTAATTGACGGAGCATAATGATGAATATTTACTGCGATGATGGTTCAACTAATGTTAAGCTGGCATGGTTTGAAGGAAACGAGCTGCAGACCCGGGTTTCTGCTAACTCCTTCCGGCATGGCTGGAAAGTGGCGGAATTCAGTGCCGCAACGTTCAACTATCAGGTGGGCACGCTGAAATACACCTGGGACAGCGTCAGCCGGGATGCCATCCCGACAACAAACGTGGAATACCAGTACGGTGATCTCAACCTGCTGGCCGTGCATCATGCCCTGCTGAACAGCGGACTTGAGCCGCAGCCGGTGAGCCTGACCGTGACGCTGCCCCTGAGCGAGTATTATGACGGGGACTGCCAGCGGAACGAGGAGAACATCCGACGCAAACGAGAAAACCTGATGCGTGAGCTGGTTCTGAATAAGGGCAGGGCATTTACCGTAACGGACGTGAAGGTGATGCCTGAATCACTGCCGGCGGCGTTCTCCCGTCTCGCGGAGCTGAAGCCCGGACCCGCTGAGACCACCCTGATTATCGATCTCGGCGGAACCACGCTCGATGCCGGCGTGATTGTCGGACAGTTTGATGATATCAGTGCGGTACACGGCAATCCGTCTGTCGGCGTGTCACAGGTCACCCGCGCAACTGCAGGCGCGCTGCGGGCTGCAGACAGCGAAACCAGCGCGCTTATTGCTGACACGGTCATCCGCAACCGCAATGATCGTCAGTATCTGCAGCGAGTGATCAACGATGCCGGAAAAATTGACGATGTTCTGAACAAAATTACAGAGGCAATCACTTCCCTGGGCGCGCGTGTCACCAGTGAGCTGACGGTCTTCAGGAGCGTTAACCGGGTATTCCTGGTCGGGGGAGGGGCATCCCTCATTGAAGAGGCTATCCGTCAGGCCTGGCCTCTGGCTCCTGACCGTATCGAGGTTATCGGCGATCCGCAGCTGGCGCTGGCCAGAGAGATTGCCCTTTACAATAAAGAGGACTAAACGTGCCGGACGGCCAGTATTCTTTCTATCTGCACAGCGACGATCGCACCGACATCACGGCGATGGCGACCATCAGCACCATCTCACAGCCCCTGCGCGGTGACTTCATTCGGACCGCCGCCACCGCCGGGGCGGTGATGTACCAGACGGATGCCCGTTTACCGGCGCTGATCCCGGTGTTCTTTGACGGACATCTGAGTGCCATCCGGCTTTGTGCCGTGATGGCCCTGGTATCCGGCACCTGGTCTTCACTCTCAGGACTTCCTGATGAGCCTGATGGTGGCGTGGCTGCTCTGGCCATGTCACCGGAGACGGAATACCAGCGCCGGCGTTACACCCTGACGCTTCAGGATGACCGGAGCAGTGAACGGGTTGAGCGTGTGCTGACGGGCGTGTCATCCCGCCTGCGCGGAGAGCTGCTGAGAAACCTGATTATCACCGGTCTGGCCCTGCATACGACCGCACCGGAGCTGCCGCGTCTGCTGGCCAGTATGCCGGTACCGCCCGGCACGGTCAGCGAGCTGCAGGTTCTGGTTCAGCAGATGGCTGGTACGGCTGACGTGAGTATGGCTGCAGTGCCGGAGAAACCAGCGGAGCCTGCCGCACCGGTATCCGCTGAAGCGACCAGCATAAAGAAAAATATGCGCCGGGCATTCGGAGACTAGAGCATGTCAGTGATTAAACAAAAAGCAGTGCAGTGCATTCATAACTTTCTGCGCGCCCGGAACGTGCCTGAATCTCAGTGGCCGGAACGGGTCAAAAAGACCGGCAGGGGAATGATACTGGCAGGCGTGGCCGTCGTGGTTCCTGGCGTTCTGGTTGATAACATCTCACTGCCGGTGACAATCGCGATGCAGGTCTGCTATGCCTCACTGATCGGCCTCGGGGTTCTCCTGGCGTTTGACAAGAAAAAACCAGAGGGGCGGGGATGAATATGAACATTAACCTGAAGGAAACAGTATGCTGCTTGAAGAACTGACAGGAGACGAACGTACGCTGGTCGTTGTGGCACTGCAGGCGTTGTTCCGCGAGAGATTATCCGCATCAAATGCCGTCTTTACGGTATGTAGCCTGTCCGGAAAAGAGCAGCCGCCGGAAGATATTTTTGGGCTGCGTGAAGTAGAGGATGCGCTGAGACGTATTGGTGCAGCTCCTGCGCGTTAAATCCGGTCCCGTACACTTCAGAAAAAAACGGCAGGGTGACATCTCATCCCTGCCGTCAAAACTAAACGCTTAATTTTTCGGCGATTATAATGTATTGTTTTGTGATGTAAATCACATTTTAATTTAATGTGAAATTTTTCCTCCGCTTTATATCTCCCGTAAAAAATTACCCGCCGTGCCTTCACGCTAACCCGGCCGCTGCGGTCGCAAGGGTTCACGTTGTCTCCGTCCTCACCCGTTCGCGCCCTGCACGGTGCATTCAGCCCGTGAAGGGCTTGCGCTGCGGCTTCGGCGTCGCCCTGGCGTCCTCCGCTTTACGCCGTGTTTTTGTGGCGGCACGGCGCAAGAGGGTGCCGGATGCTGAGGACACAACCATGTTCAGACTGACCTGTATTGAACTCGATAACGGCGAGTTTGCCGTCTATATCAATCACCATTACCTGGGGAGTGAAGATGCCAGCGGAGAGCGACTTTCTCTGGGGGAGGTTCTGGAGCAGCTCTCCCTGCTGCCGGGCGTGGAATTACAGACCCTGCTGGAACCCGTACCGGAGTGCGATGACTGGTGCTGGAACGACATCGCCGATCGCGTCCTGCCGCCGCGTCCTGCATGTCGTGATGATGTGACGGTGGCAGGGCTCATCGCCAGGCTGAAGCAGTACCCACCGGATGCACTGTGTATGGGGACGTTCTGGCTGGAAGATGATTTTCTGTCGCTCGATGGCAGTCTGTCGGAGGAGGAAATTGCAGAAGCCATGCGTATCTGCGACCACAGCCACGATGCAGGCATCGGTTTTAACTGGGACACGCTGCAGTTTGCTATCGACCACGTGAAGGGGCGCTGAAAAAAAGGACACCATCCGGGGAGGGGGTGTCCTGAAATGTGTCATATTCGTTGTAAGTGAAAACCCATCAGATGTTTTCGGCACAGATAATTGCACAATCGCTGCCTTTTTTCACCTGCCATATATCCGACTCAAAAAAAGACGTCTCCGGTCGGGGGCGTCCTGAAATCAAAGGCACACATGTAAGATAACGGAGCGAATCCATTATCAGTGTGCATTCTGCCATACCCTGTCTGACTCATCAGCTACCAGAACCGGTAACAAAGGATGTCGGTTCCCTCCGCCTTATTGCCGCCAGCCGGCGGCGTGTTCAACGCCGTGCCTTCACGCTAACCCGGCCGCTGCGGCCGCAAGGGAAGCTCATCGCCGTTCTCCTCACCCGTTCGCACCCTTCACGGTGCATTCAGCCCGTGAAGGGCTTGCGCTGCGGCCTGCGGGAACGCCCCTGCGTCCTCCGCTCAGAGCCGGGTTTTTGTGGCGGCACGGCGCAAGAGGGTGCCGCATATCAGAGAGGAGTGTGTCTATGTCCCGTTTTATTCTGGGTGACTGCGTGCAGGTGATGTCCCGTTTTCCGGCGCGTGCCGTCGATTTTATTCTTACCGATCCGCCGTATCTGGTTGGCTATAAGGACCGTACCGGCCGCACCCTGGCCGGGGACAACTCTGCCGAATGGCTCCAGCCCGCCAGTCATGAAATGTACCGCGTGCTGAAAAATGACAGCCTGATGGTGAGTTTCTATGCCTGGAACCGCGCGGATCTGTTTCTGAATGCGTGGAAAACGGCCGGTTTCCGGGTGGTTGGCCATATCGTCTTTGCCAAGAGCTACGCCTCAAAATCGACGTTCGTGGGTTACACCCATGAGAGCGCCTACCTGCTGGCGAAGGGAAGGCCGCAAACCCCGGACCGTCCCATCCCGGACGTGATCCCCTGGAAATACACGGGCAACCGACATCACCCGACGGAGAAGCCGGTGCAGAGCCTGCGGCCGCTGATTGAATCGCTCACGCGTCCGGGGGCCATTGTCCTTGACCCGTTCGCCGGCAGCGGCTCCACCTGCGTGGCCGCCGCCGAAGCCAGCCGCCGCTATATCGGGATCGAGATGCTTGAGCAGTACCACGCCGCCGGCGTTCGACGTCTGGCACAGGTTGAACGGGCAAGAAGGATGCCGGCGGCCAATGACGGCGCGTTTTACCCCGACTGGCCGGAGGCGGCATGAACTACCCGGGCCTTGAACACCTGCGCGCGGACGTGGCCGCGCTCAGCAATGCCATGTGTGACGTGCGCTGAACCGCCTCGAATCGCAGCACCGGCACGACGCGGCAACGCTTACCGAACGTATGGCTGCGCAGACTCTGCGCCGGATCAACACCCTGCTTCTTGAAGCCTACCGCGAAGCCCTGGTGCTGGACGAAACCTTTCAGGACTGACTGACCCTGCCGGGCTGATGCCCGGCCTGTAACCCCTTACAAGAGAGAACAAACGATGTACGGAACCCGCGAAGAACTTTGTGTACAGCTTAAAAACATGTTCACGTTTGACGAACCCCTGGTCCTGCTGGTCTGGACGGAAGAGGGGATTAGCGTGGCCTGCCGTGAAGCCCAGCCAGAACCGGACGGGGCTGAAATCCGGAATCTGATGAAGGCGATCGGCGAAATGAAAATGACGCAATACCGCCAGGAGGGGGTAAATAATCTGACTGTCAGCGATCTCCTGGCCCGTCAGTGGGAAGTGGCAAACCGTCAGGTGAGTGTTCCGGCGGTACTCCTGTCCCGCGTCCTGCGTAACTATGAATGCGAGCTGGAAAACCGGATCGGTATGGCCTGGGAAGCCGGGCGGCAGGAGCCTGAATCCGTCAGGAATGAGCTGAAGGACGTTCACGCATTACAGGAGACGCTGGCCGCGTAAGGGAGAGAGCCGGGGTAACGCCCCGGCAACCGATGGCCATCCACTGCGAAAAGGATGTCAGTGCCTTTCGCTTTTATCCGCCGCTGCCCTCCGGGCCACGTCGGGACAATGAAACTCCTCTGAAGCTCCGTGCGGTGACGGCATGCGCCGTGACTTCACTGTAGCCCGGCCGCATCGGCCACAAGGGTTCGCTTACGCCTCCGTCCTCACCCGTTCGCACCCTTCACGGTGCATTCAGCCCGTGAAGGCTTTGCGCTGCGGCTTGCGGCGTCGCCCCTGTGTCCTCCGCTTTTCGCCGGTCTGTCGTGTCGTCACGGCGATGCCGGAACCGAGAATATATTAACCGTGGAGGATCTATGAACCAGACCGTGACCTGTGATGCTGTTCGTCTTGAGGGTGCGCAGCGCCTGACTTTCCTGCCTGATTTGTTTGGCGGCGATTTTATGACGTCCGAGGCATCCGTGTACGCCTACGCCTGGCGTTACTGCCCTGAGTATCAGGGGGGATTCTGGCAGTTTTACCGGCTGCCGGAAGGTGGCGGATATATGGCGCCTGACGTGGAGAGCCTGACCCTGTGCAATCCGGACAACTGGTTTGAGCAGACTGTCAGCGGGGAGGTGGCGGGGATCATCCTCACGGCGCTGGTACTGAATCACCGGAGCTGGCACCACAGTAACCATGACCATGAGGAGCTGTGCCGCCACTTCTGCCGCCGTTATGAGCAGCTTATGGCATTTGCTGATACCCATCCTGAAAGCGCCACGATCTGGCGTGCTCTTGACTGATTCACCACGGGCGGCAATGCCGCCCGACTAATGGAGAAAAACATGATTGGTACAGCAAAAGAGATAGCCATCGAAATGCTGCGTGATGACGATAATGACGGCGAGAAATTTGTATTCGCCAGCTGGAGCCGGAACGATATTCGCGGTCTCTGCATTGACTGGGATCTCAGTGATGAAGAGATCGACGTGGTGATGGAAAGACTGGAGGCAGAGTTGTATCCCTCCGGATGTGTCCCTCTCATCTACAACATTGTTGAGGTGATGGTGGAAGAAAAACGGAAACACCGTAATGTCACCATTCCGGCAGCGGCGCTTGCGGTGGTGATGCAGCTTGCAGGGAAGGAAATGGAGCGTATCGCCGTATGCGCGGAGGATGGCGGCGGATCGGCAGAAGAAACCCTGAAAGAAGAAAACGACGTCATGTTGAGCCTGCGCGCTGCGCTCGATGCCTGACAGAGAAACCGGAGGCGTTGCCTCCGGAAACTGAAAAAAGGAGAACACCATGCAACTGTCACCGGAAACCCGTAACATCCTGCGCCAATATAAAACGCTCATCAACGAACGACGTCGCGAATCCGGACTCAGCCCCGTAACCACAGCGAAAGTGCTGGATGAGATCTGCGAATCGGCTACCCGCCAGTGTGCCGTTTATCTTTGCGGCCACTTCATTCTCCAGGGCGGTCAGGGGGATGCAAAGTAAATAATCCGGGCGGGGCATAGGCGCCGCCTGTTCGCGCGCGAAAACCCTGTCATCCCTTCGGGCTGACGGACGGCAAGGCCAGCGCCTGCGGCGCTGCCCCCTCCCGCCCTGATGTAATCCCGGGGAGATGCACATGAAAGGCATTGTGAGGGCAAATTGTCACTGATACGGTCCTGCGTGGCGTGGCGTGGCGTGGCGTGGCGTGGCGTGGCGTGGCGTGGCGTGGCGTGGCG